>DASTJG010000490.1:0-9511 GCA_035716785.1 Anaerolineales bacterium | reverse complement strand
CCGTGGAACTGTCTCAAGATCGTATCCATTGACAGCGTGACCGGCGATGAGGCAGTGACGCAGGTGCTGGAAGCCGCCCGCGCGAATGGCGCGGTTGCCGCCATGCTCAAGGATGATACCTCGTGTACGCGCTGCGCGCTCTGCGCGGAACGCTGCCCAACCGATGCAATTACGATGGAAGCATTTCGTTTCAAGGAAACGCTTACTTACAATGGAAAGTGATCAGGAGTCGTTATGTCTATTCTCAATTCCATAACCAAATCGCGCGTTTGGCGATCCTTCTTCCGCCATGGCTGGCCGGACAATCCTCTGGATCGTTCGCTGGTGATGACCACCAACGTTTTCTTTCACCTTCATCCGGTGAAGGTCAACCTCAAAAGTATCAAAGCCACATATTCCCTCGGGCTTGGAGTTTTGACCCTGGTCGCCTTCCTCTCCCTGGCCCTCACCGGCACGCTGCTCATGTTCTACTACGTGCCATCCGTGGAGCGCGCCTTTCCGGACATTATCAAGCTGCAGAATTCCGTTCCCTTCGGCCAGTTGCTTCGCAACATGCACCGCTGGGGCGCGCATCTGATGGTGCTGACCTGCGTTCTGCACATGGCGCGCGTCTTCTATACCGGGGCCTACAAACCGCCGCGTGAATTCAACTGGGTCGTTGGTGTCATCCTGCTCATCCTGACCCTGGGAGCCAGCTTCACGGGCTACCTGCTGCCGTGGGACCAGTTGGCCTATTGGGCGATTACGGTCGGGACGAGCATCGCCTCCTACGCACCCCTGATGGGTGAGGTGGCAAAGAAGATCCTGCTGGGCGGGCCTGAGGTCGGGCAGGAATCGCTGACCCGTTTCTACGCTCTGCACATTATGGTGATCCCAGCCGCGCTTGCTTTGCTGATCGGCCTTCACATGTGGCGAGTCCGCAAGGACGGCGGGTTGGCCGCGAATGATCTGGATCAGTCGCCTGCTGACGGCAGCCAGTCCTAATTCGAAGATGGAGCGAAACATGACAGAACTAGCCCCTCAAAAAGAAATCTTTCCCAAAGATGGGATCAAAACCTATAACCTCGTGGAGGTTGTGCACGGCCGCACGACCATGATCGAAAAGGGACCGGACAATACGATATTCTCTTTCCCGGTCGTCGCGATTCTTGAGCTGTTGATTCTGCTGGGAACCTTTGCTGGCCTGATCATCTTTTCGTTGATCAAGAACGCGCCGCTCGAAGAGCTGGCCAACCCGCTGGTCACCACAGACCCGGCCAAGGCTCCCTGGTATTTCATGGGCTTGCAGGAGATGCTGGAACATGCCCACCCGCTGGTCTCGGGCGTGATCCTTCCCACCGTGATGGTGCTGTTCGTGATGGCGATCCCCTACCTGGATCATTCACGCGTTGGCTCCGGTCGCTGGTTCACTTCGGCGCGCGGCAAAAACATCACGCGTTGGACAGCCATTTACACAATGATCATCATGCCAGTCTACATTATTCTGGATAATCTTTTTCCGCCGCGCGAACTTCTGCGCGGCGTGGTCCCGGATTTTGTGGCACAGTCGCTCATCCCGGTGATCGTCATGGCAGTTATCGTTCTCCTGCCGGTGTTGGTATTGATGCGCTCGAAACCGAACGCGCGTGAAGTGATGCTCACTTTATTTACGGTGTTGTTTGTCTCGGCCATCATCTTTACCCTTGCCGGTTTCCTCTTCCGTGGCCCCGGCTTCAAGCTTTACTGGCCCTGGGATATGCCGAATGACTATAACCCGTTGAATAATCTATAAGGCTGACCTCGGCCAATGGAAGGAGTTATTTATCATGAGCACAGATAAGACAAAATCAACCAAACCTCAACTTACACGACGAGATTTTCTGGGCGTTGCTTGGGGTGCTTTGACACTGGTTCTGGGCGGCGAGGCAGCCGGAGCCCTCTTCAGATTTATCCAGCCGGTGAACACCGGCGGATTCGGCGGCGTGGTCAATGCGGGAACGGTGGACAGTTTCCAACGTGGCAGCATTACCCACAACCAGGCCGGGCGGTTCTATCTGGTCCGCATGGAAGATGGCGGGTTCCTTGCCATCTGGCAAAAATGCACCCACCTCGGATGCAGTGTCCCGTGGTCCGAGGCAGAGAGCCAGTTCCATTGCCCGTGTCACGGATCGCTGTTCAATCAGGTTGGCGAAGTAACAGGTGGGCCGGCCCCACGCCCGCTGGATCTATTCCCGGTGACGATCCAGGATGGACAGGTGTTTGTCGATACCGGCAGCCCCTACCAGCGGGTCAGGTTCGAAACGAGTCAAACGACAAAGGCCTAAACCATGCAAAACGAAAACTATACCAAGCTCCAGATCATCGGTCTTGTCCTGACCGTCATCCTGATCGCGGCAATGACGATGGCTTTTGTCACCGAATCGTCCAGGATCGAAAGCGTAACGGCCGCAGCCGAGAAAGCCAGCCTGCAACGCGGCCGTCAGTTGTACGTGGACAATTGTGTCTCGTGCCACGGTTCGCGCGGTGAGGGCGGCGTTGGTCTTGCGCTCAACAACAGTGTCTTCCTGAAGAAGGCCTCGAATGATGTGATCTTCGCAACGATTGCCTCTGGACGCCCAAGCACGATTATGCCGGCCTGGGGACAAGTGTACGGCGGCGCGTTCACCGATGAAGAGATCCGTGATATTGTGAGTTTCATTCGCGCCTGGGAGCCTACCGCGCCGGTGGTGGAGACCGCGGTCTTTGTGCCCGACGCAGCGCGCGGCGCGACAACGTATGAGGCGGTCTGCTTCAACTGTCACGGCGAGAATGGCAAAGGCGTGGACGATGGCAACGGGGGAACCCTGCTCGCGATCAACGATCCTGCTCAGTTGAAAAAGCATGACGATGCCTGGTACCAGCAGACGATCACCAACGGACGTCCTGCCAGGGGCATGCCCAGCTGGGGCACAGTGCTTTCCGCCAACCAGACCTCTGACATGATCGCATTGCTTGGCGCTTGGCGCAACGGTGAGACAGTTGCAGCCAAGACCACCGTAGCGCAATTGATCAATTCAGCATTGTTCTCGCTCCAGGAAAAGGACAGGGAAGATGCCTTGTTCTATCTCAAGCGTGCCAGGAACATTGCCTTTGGAGAAGCCCTGGATCGCTTCGACCCGATCATCGAGAATATCGAAGCGGATAAAACCAGTGCTGCATTGGACGACCTCACCAGCCTCTCCACTGATTGGCCAATTGGCGATCCGGTGAATGGCGAAACCATCTATGTGGATGCCTGTAAGAGTTGTCATGGTGCAGAAGGTCAGGGTGGCGTAGGACTTAAACTCAAGCCCAGTGTATTTGTCCACGACAGCACCAACGCGGACCTGTTCCAGTTCATGCTGGTCGGGCGCGCTGGAACCGCCATGCGCGGCTGGGACGGTCAACTGACCGAAAGTCAGCTTGCGGATGTGATCGCCTTCCTGCGGACCTGGCAGGAACCATGAGTGTGAAATTCGGCCATCCCTCTGCCTCCGAAACGGGCCAATTGCCAAAGCAGCAATTCGAGGGGATGGCTGAGTTCAGGAGGAGCGCCCTACTGCAATGGGTGGAAAGATGGGCGCTCCTCATCGAACGACCTTTTAATTGGCCGGGCGGTGCGGCTCTTAACCTCTTCTATCATACCGACACGCTGGCAGTTTTCCTGTGGCTGATCGTAGGGCTGACGGGCATCTATCTTTCCCTGTTCTATTACCAGTTCGATTTCGAGAACGCGTATCTCACCGTTGCCGTAAAGATCGAAGGACCAGTCGTTGCGCGCGTCGTGCGGGCTGTTCATCGCTACGCTTCGGACTCGGCCATGATCGTTACTGTCCTGCACGGCATCCGGCTGTACTTCATGGGTCGCTTCCGCGGAGCCCGCTGGCTGGCCTGGGTTGCTGGAGTGATTATCTTCCTCCTGCTCTGGCTGGATGGGCTGACCGGTTACTGGCTGATCTGGGACCAGCGCGCCCAGTTGATCACCGACAGCTTCACTGCCTTCCTCAGCCGCTTTTCTGACGCAGCCCCATCCTTTGTCAGTGCCTTGCTGATATCGAGTAAGACGGACCGGAGCTGGATCTTCATCGCGGTTATTTTTGCCGTACACATTCTATTGTTTGGAATCGCGGCGCTTTTCTTCTGGTGGCACATCATGCGCCTCAACCGGCCCCACTACCTGCCTCCATCCTATTGGATGATCGGCGTCAGTGTAGTGGTGGTCATCGTCTCGGCGCTCTTCCCGTTGGGGATGCTGCCGATCGCCGATTTTGGTCAGCGGCCCGGGGCGATCCCGCTCGACCCGTTTTACTTTTTCTATCTTCCCTTTAGTTTCGGGCAAAACGCGGCCCGGCTGTGGATCGCGTTGGCGGTGATCTTTGTTGTTCTCAACCTGATCCCGTGGCTTTTGCTCAAGCGCACTCCCGCGCCCATCCGCATCGACGATGAAAAATGCGGCGGTTGCAAAGTCTGCGCCGATGATTGTCCTTACAAAGCGATCACGATGAATCCACGCGCTGCGAGCCAGCCCAACAAACTCATTGCCGAAGTGAACCCGCACCTGTGTGTGACCTGTGGAGTATGCCTCGGTTCGTGCGACAGGGGCGCCATCGCGATGGGTAAATTGACAGATGCTGCGATCTCGCAAAGTATAGAGACACGCCTCGCTCATCATAAGGATAAGCGGGTAACGCTGTGTTTCACCTGTGAACGGCACGCGGCGCAGGGCGCGCGCCCCTATTTGAATGGTCGGTCATCTGATCACCGGGAAATCGAAGTCATCCCCTTGCCTTGCGTGGCATCCTTGCCTCCGGCCCTGGTTGCCCGGGCCATGTCCAGCGGCGCAGGTGAAGTGCGCGTCGTGGGCTGCCCGCCCGATGACTGCTCGCGCCGGGAAGGCAACCAGTGGACAGATGGGCGGTTGGGCCGGACGCGCCTGCCTCGCCTAAAGAAGACATATGAAAACGCCCCGATCTACACCTTCTGGCTTCCACCGGATGCGTTTGCACAAGCCCTTCCTGTTCTGTCTGATGAAGTAAAGCTGGAAGAAAAAATGGAGTCCAATCGGCCGGGCGCCTCGTATTCACCGGTTCTCACCCGGCGCAACTTTGCCCTTGCGTTTGGTCTGCTGGCAATCCTGATGGCAGTGCAGGTAGTGAGCACACAGATATGGTCGCCACAGATCTATCCAATGTCTCAGGCCAGCGTGCAATTGGTGATCCCTGACTCCAGGGCTTTGATACATCCAGCCGAACGCTTTGCTCAGAAACATAGGGAATTACTCACTCGTCTGGTATTGCGCGATGGGGGAGAGATCCTGTTCGACCAGCCTTATCCATTTCCATCGGAGGAAGGGGAAGACCCCCTCGTGGTGGAATTCCCGGCTGCGGTCGGCGGGCACAACCTGACCTTGAGCCTGATCAGCGATTCTGGGAATCCCAGCACCCTCGTGCTCTATGACCAGACTGTTACTCTAACTCCCGGCCAGGTCTGGATCATCATGTACGACGACATCCCGCCCAGACATAAATAAGTTTGATGTTTCCAGTCTGAATTGTTGCCTGCCCTGATTAGTGGTCGAATTCCATGACCAACATCTGATCGCTGTTGGTAATAGTTAGATGCCTGCCTTCGATCCTGAAATCGGCGCTGCCGCTCAAAATCTGGAGAATGGCCTGTTCCTGTTCCATGATCACATCGGGAGGACAGTTCAGCTTCATCGCTTCAATGGATTGAAAGATAATCTTCGCACCGTCGATTGTGTACGTCCCTTTGAAGCTATTGCAGCCAACGTTTCCATTTATTGTTCCATCTCCATCAAAAATTACACTCCTGTTCAAATCTGGAAGAGCAGGTATTTGATTTGATTCCTGTCCATACGAAACAACCAGCCAGGTTCCGGTCACGGGTGTCTTGGGTTGGGTTGTACAGGCTGCAAGGATGAGTCCGATTACAAAGACCGCGAATAACAATTTTTTCATTGTTAACCTCGATGAATAATTCTCACACAGATCATTATTTTAGCTGTTGATCCTACTTCTCACTCAGCATCGACAATTGCTTGGGTCGCGGCTTGCAACGCGGACACATTTTCAGCAACTGATTTCGTCCCGCCGAACACGGCGCTCCCGGCAACCAGCACATCTGCACCCGCCTGCGCAACTTCCGCCGCATTCCCCGCATGAATTCCGCCGTCCACTTCCAGCCAGGCAGGTGAACCGAGCGAGTCCAGCATCTGACGCAAACGGCGGATTTTGGTTGTTGAGGCGGGGATATATTTTTGCCCTCCAAAGCCCGGATTGACGGACATGATCAATGTGAGGTCAACCTCAGGCAGGATTTCTTCCAACGTGACAAGCGGAGTAGCCGGGTTAAGTGTGACCCCGGCTCTGATGCCCAATTCCTTGATACGTTGGATTGTGCGATGGAGATGCGGGCAGGTTTCCACGTGCACAGTGATGATCCCTGCCCCGGCGCGTACAAAATCCTCCAGGTAGCGATCCGGCTCTGCGATCATCAAATGCACATCGAGCAGAGTCCCGGTTTCCCGGCTGAGAGGCCGCAGGGATTCCACAATCAGCGGACCGAAACTGATGTTGGGAACGAAGTGACCATCCATCACGTCGATGTGTAGCCAATCCGCGCCAGCAGCGACGGCTTCACGTGCATGTTCTTCGAGATGTGCAAAATTAGCAGCAAGGATGGAAGGGGCCAGTTTAACCATGATTGTTATTTTCCCAGACTATTGGAACGATGGGTCGAAACATAAGAATGCTTTTTTGCCGCGCATCAACGCGAATTTCGCGAATAGTTTGGTCAATTTGCGGCTGAAAAAATGTTAGGCAGTCATCTTTCCCTCGGTGACGGAATCACAGTCTTCGGTGAGAGTTACCTGTTTTGACTGCAATCGGCTTAAGGCAGCTACCGGCGGCGCAAAGGGAATCTCGGAAAGGTTATTATACTTGCGCAACAGATGATAGGTGATCAACAGTTGCGAGAGTGCCAGCGGATGGCTATGCCTCACTTCGGTGCGGTCCTGGTAAACGCCGAACTGATCCTCGCGCACGGGACGCAGGTCGGGCAGGTGCTGCCAGATGGCCTCTTCGAGGCGCATGGCATTTTCACTGCACACGTCCCGGGCGATTTCGAGAAAATCAACCGGGCGGCCCCCATCGCGTCCAAGCCGGAGCCGGACATCGGTCGAGGCATGATGCGTTCCATCGATCAAATAGGTCAGGTCCGGGTGCGGGATCGTCGGTCGCAGGACAAGCTGGACGTTGAGATTCGGCCCGGCATTCTCCGGCTTCACCCCGGCATCCGGGTGGAAACGGACGACGATGTCGGCATGTTCGCGCTGCGGGAGGATGAATTGAAGAGTATCGGACTCGCGTTTCTTCATTTCGGCGCGGCGATGCATCTCTTCCATGTCGCCTGCGGTGACGTTGAGGTAATGTCCTTTGCGTTCGCCGGTTTCTTTTTCTGCCTGCTTGATGGCTTCCATCACGAATTCGAAGCGGTCGCGCCAGCGCATGAAAGGCTGGGAGGTGATGTTCTCATCCTCGCCGCGAATTTCGCGAATGCAGACGATTTTTTAAACCTTTCGCGGAAATTCGCGTGACACCTGCCCCGGGTGCAGGTGCCGGGGATTCGTGGCAAAGAATTTCTTCGTCAGGATGCCATCCCGCCCAGAACGGGAGAACCAAAATTCCCTAATACACCACCGCGCTGATCTCGCGCAGTTTATCCAGCCGGTGTTCGGCGTGGATCTTGCGGATGGTGCCGGTCTTGCCGCGCATGACAATGGATACGGTGGTTGCGCCCTCGCCGGTGTAACGCACACCGGGCATCAATACTCCATCGGTGACGCCGGTGGCGGCAAAGAAAACATCGTCGCTTTGCACCAGATCTGATTCGGTCAGGACGCGCTCAAGGTCAAGCCCGGCAGATTCAATCGCTTTGCGTTCGCCGGACGACTGCGGCGCAAGCTGAGCGAGCATCGCGCCTCCCAGAGCGCGCATCGCGCACGCGGCGATCACACCTTCGGGCGTGCCGCCGACTCCCATCAGTACATCCACACCGGAGTTTGGCATGGCAGCCATGAGCGCGCCGGCCACATCACCGTCGGTGCGCAACAGAACCCGCGCACCCGCTTCACGGATATCATCGATGAGCTGCTGGTGACGCGGCTTGTCCAGCACGAACACGGTCAGGTCGCGCAGGGGCTTGTTCAACGCGGTCGCGATCGTGGACAACGTCTCGGTAACGGGAGCAGACAGAAGCCCCGCGTGAATTGCTGGACGAGCTTCGCGTCCCACTACAAGTTTATTCATGTAAAAGGCGGGACCGGGCGACCACATCGTCCCGCGCGGCGCAATGCCAACGACCGAGATGGCGTCGGGGCGTCCATAGGCAAGCAGGGCAGTCCCTTCGATGGGATCCACGGCCACGTCTACCGCAGGACCGCGTCCGTTCCCGATTTGTTCGCCGTCGAAGAGCATCGGGGCCTCATCTTTTGCGCCCTCGCCGATCACGACCACTCCATCCATTTCAACGGTGGAAAGGATCAGGCGCATGGCTTCCACGGCCGCGCCGTCGCCCGCTTCCTTCTGCCCGCGTCCCATCCAGCGGCCTGCGGCCAGCGCGGCGGATTCAGTCACGCGCACCAGATCGAGGGCAAGATTACGATTAGGTCGTTCGCTCGTGATGACCTGGGAATCGCTGACGGTTTTCATGCGGCGCTCCCTACAGGCAATGTGGTTCGTCCATTTGAAAGCGTGTCTGTGGTTGATACGATCATAGCGGTTATCCTTTCTCTACAATGTTGGAGAAAGGATAGCAGGAAAGAGCGTACAATGGAACGCTCACACGGATAGATTGTGAAAATTAGTACGAGTGGGGCGGCTACCTGTTTGGGTAGGCCAGCGTTTATCCACACTGCCGCTCTGCGGCGTGCTTCGCTTGTGGAATTTCGCGGCGGCTTCGGTCCGATTGGTCACGCCAAGTTTTGAATTCACGATCGGACATGTTAATTTCCCGTGGTGTTGGTGGAAGCAGCGACAAAGAAGCTCATATTATACTGAATTCGGATAACAGTAGAGTACTGATTCTTCTATAAGAAATATAAGAAAACTCCCCGGCGTTGAAAGCGCGGGGAGTGGGTGACATACGATAACGCGTAATGCCTCCACAAACCAGAAAGGGGGTCCAGGGGAGATTTTGGCTGCTCTCACCCGGCATACAAGTAGAGTTCGCCGGGTTGAAGTAAATGACAGCGCTGCCAGGGCGCACGCCGATCGAGTTCATCGAACAGCATGCCAGGATTGATGCGGTTCCCAGCGAACAGGTCGTTGTGGCAACCGATCAGTACCCGGGCCTGGATGGCGACCGCCAGCTCGACCGCCTCACGTGGCCACAGGTTGCCGACGATATCCTGCTGCTCACGGAAGAAATCGCGCCCGTTGATCGGTAGCAGCGCCAAGTCAATTTGTTGGTTTTGAAGCGTGCTCAGCAGCTCGGG
>DASTJG010000489.1:0-4035 GCA_035716785.1 Anaerolineales bacterium | reverse complement strand
AGATGCGGCGCAGCACATCGAGTGTCTGGTAGACGGCCCAGGCAGATGTGTACGGGCCGAAATAACGGGAGCCGTCCTCCACCATCTGTCGTGTGACCGTGACCTTGGGGAACGGGTCTGCCCAGTGGATTTTGATGTAGGGATAGCGCTTGTCATCCTTCAAACGGACGTTGTATTTCGGGCGGTGCTTTTTGATGAGGTTCATCTCCAGGATGAGCGCCTCCAGCTCCGACCCGACGACGATCCATTCGATGTCGGCAATCTCCCGTACAAGCCGACGGGTTTTCGCATCATGGCCGGCGTCCGCGTGGAAATACGACCGGACCCGGTTCTTGAGGCTGATCGCCTTGCCGACGTAGATGATCTTCCCCTCGGCGTTCTTCATCAGGTAGCAGCCCGGCTTGGCAGGCAGGGTGGCAAGAATGCCTTGCAGTTTCTCTGAAATTTCCATCGCGCCCAATTTTACTGCATATAGAACGTCGGAGCGT
This sequence comes from Anaerolineales bacterium, assembly GCA_035716785.1. Lineage (GTDB taxonomy): Bacteria > Chloroflexota > Anaerolineae > Anaerolineales > Villigracilaceae > Defluviilinea. The sequence continues at coordinate 3,547 of DASTJG010000489.1, read as the reverse complement.
AGCGGAGACCCCGCATGTTCTTGGCGGGGTTTGTGTTACTTATCGCTTGCTGGGTTGTAATTCATTCTGTTTCATGCAATAATGAAACAAATCTATTTTGGAGGCATCCATGAACGAACAAATGAACACCCCAATGCTGCCGCCGCCTTCTGGTGTTGCGGAATGGTTTTCAGTCTGGAAGGAGGCGGTCACGAAGCCCAGCGATCAAACGTTTGCGCGGATCGCGTTATCTCCGAATGCAAAATTGACAACCGCGTTCCTGTGGGTATTTCTGGGATCGCTGGTGAGCGCTTTCCTGTCGTCCCTGGTGCAAGGGCAGGTGACGCGCCAAATGATGCAAAATTTTGGAATGGAAGGCCTTCCGCAAACAACCGGGAATACCCTGGTCACTGCCATTTGCGGTGCCCCAATCGCTGCGCTGATTTCTGTCCTGCTATTTGCACTTGTGACGGGGATTGTTCAGGTCCTTGCCAAAATGTTCGGAGGGCGTGGGACGTTTGAGCAGCTTGCTTATGCCTTTGCCGCAATTGCCACACCCATTTCTTTGCTCAGTGGTGTGCTTGTCCTTTTGTCGGCCATTCCTTTTGTCGGTTTGTGCTTTAGCCTAGTGAGTCTCCTTGCCGGGCTCTATGTGATTGTGCTGGAGGTCATGGCAGTCAAAGGCGTCAACCAGTTTGGATGGGGACAGGCACTAGCCTCTTTCTTCTTGCCTGTAGTTGCAATCGTTTGTTGTATCTCTGTTGGAGTTTTTGCTATTCTGCAAGCCTTAGGCCCTGCCATCTCTGACACCTTCAATTCGATCCAGCAATCGTTGCCATAAATCTCCTAAATAAGACAACCTCCTGCAAAAGCAGGAGGTTGTCTTATTTTCCAGAGGGTAGAATTCTATCCGGGCCGAGGTAAACAGACATATCTGTCATAAGGTATGCATGCTCATAGGCGGTATCTGCACCGCATTCGCCAGTCAGTGGATCTATGCTCCCATTCCCATCCGTATCCACACCGTGAACAAGTTTATCACCCAGTACGGATAATTGTGAAACGATCGATTCCATATCCGGTCCCATCGGCATTTCGTTAAGTTGCAGCGCCAGTTGCAGGATCTCATTGGTCCAGCCATTCATGTTCTCGATGCAGACCAATACATTTTCGCCGGATGTACGAATATTCGACGTGGAATCCGGAGCCTCAGCTGCGGCTTTCACATGTTCGGCAGTTTCCTGAAGATAGCCCAGGCGGTCTTCTCCATTGGCGAGACTGCCGTATCCGTCGCCAGGATTATCCACAATACCATTGCCGTCATAGTCGAGATACTGACCGCTTTGATCGCCCACGATCTGGTTGATGACTTCCTCGGTCCGTTTGCGTAACACAGTTTCATTGTTGGCTTCAAGCGCCTGTGTCATCCCCAGATACTCCGCGTCCAGATCGTCTCCATTGATGGACTTGTCGATATACTCCCCGCTGTAATACCACAGGTTTTGCATGAGGGGGCCCTGGTCAGGAGTTTTGTCGTACGACACGATCACATACCGGATATGTTTCAGCGCTTGAGGCGGAAAGACTGCGGAAAACAAAACTTCACCGGTTGGCGAAGTGATGCTGGCGCCATTCTGTTCCTTGGTAATTTGTATCTCGCTATAATTTCGAAGCAAATTATCCTGGCTCGGATTGTTGAATTCCAGGCGCCCAACACCAGATGACCCATATGTAAGAGGTCCTATCTTCCGGGCAGTTTGACCATCATCTGTAATTAGCCAGGTCTCGTAATGTGTCCCCTCTTCGGGACTGGGGACGTTGTTATTCAGCGTTATAGAAACCCTGTCCATAAAGAAATTGAAATCGCTGAATCGTATCCTGCCAACAGGGGTGTTGGGATCGAGAGCCGGAGGTGTTGCCTCGGCAGTCTGCTGACCTCGGCCAATAAATTGACCGATCACCACTGCCAGGGCTATTGCAATTATGATTTCAATGCCCACACGAAGCCAGCGCCACGAACGGCTTTCCCTGGGTTGTGAATTGGCTTGTTGACTGGCTTCGGTTGTCTGACGGGCAAGTTGAGCAAGGCGGAGCGTGCCCGGGGATATTGTCTGCCCGCTGAAGATCGCCACAAATTCGTTTGCCATGTCGCCTGCACTGTCATAGCGGAGGGCAGGGTCCTTTGCAAGGGTACGATCAACCAGTGCCTGCAAATCGGGAGATATTCCTTTGATCGGCGGCGGTGGCTCGTTGATATGTTTCATCAACATGCCAAAGGTGGTGTCGGCCTTGAAGGGAATTGTGCCCGCAAGCATCTCGTAAAGCAGGATGCCAAGAGAGTAGATATCGGTGCGTTTATCGACTTTTTCGCCGCGGGCCTGTTCGGGACTCATGTAAGTCGGGGTGCCGCTCACAGAACCCGATGTCGTCAGCATGGTCGAGTCCAAGAGGCGAACCAGACCGAAGTCCGTAAGGATCGGTTCCACGCCCGGTGGAAGAGGTTGTCCCAGTTCAATTGGTTTATATGGGGAACGCAGGAGAACATTCGCAGGTTTTATATCGCGATGGACAAGACCTTTGAGATGAGCATAATCCAGCGCGTTTGCAATTGCCTTGAGAATGTGGGCTACGCTTTCGATAGACAGATGCTGGCCGTTGTCGTGCAGGCTTTTCAGATAAACAGCCAATGACGGCCCCGGGATGTACTCCATGATGAGATAAGGAGATTCGTCTACAATGTCGTAGTCGTACATCCGGACGATGTTTGGATGTCGCAAACTCTCGATCACTTCGGCTTCCCGGTGGAAGCGAGCGAGTTGATCGGAATCCCGCTCGAGCAAGGCTCTCATTACTTTTATAGCAACCTGCCCGCGAGTCTCGTGTGTTCCAGTGTAGACTTCAGCCACACCCCCTCTGGCTATCAGTTCATGGATAAGGACTTTGCCGAGCGTCTTTCCAGCCCAGTCTGCCATGCACAAAATTATAACCGAGAATGAGGGCGGGTATAATCTCGCTATTATTGCAATTGAGGTGAATGTGACAAATTCGTTGGAGACCCAAATTGGACGCCTGTTACAGGAACGTGGATTAAAACTGGTACTGGCGGAATCTTGTACCGGTGGTTTGCTTGGCAGCCGTATTACAGATGTACCAGGCTCATCGGAGTATTTTCTCGGCGGTGTTGTAGCGTATGCCTATGAGGCAAAAGCAGACCTGCTGGGCGTTTCATGGGATACATTGAATACCAAAGGCGCTGTGAGCCGTGAGACGGTTCTTGAAATGGCTCGCGGGATCCGTAATTCAATGAAGGCAAATATTGCCATTTCCGTCAGCGGGATAGCAGGGCCCGGAGGGGGAACGCCTGAGAAGCCTGTAGGTACGACCTGGATTGGGCTTATTACAGATGAGGGAGAGTGGACCCAGATCTTTCAGTTCTCAGGCAATCGGGAGGAAAATAAAGTATCCGCAGTGAACGCGGCCTTGAAGTTGTTGCTCGGTTATTTGCACGGAGATCAGCTCGATCCAAATCGAAACACCTCCTGATTTCAGGAGGTGTTGTTTACTCTTC
>DASTJG010000488.1:0-3672 GCA_035716785.1 Anaerolineales bacterium | reverse complement strand
TATTGCTGATAATGAAAACACGTGTGAAACCCTGGGCTTTTGCAAATTGCGCGCCAGCTGCTCCCTGCACATCATTTCGTCCGACAACACGATTAACTTCGAGGTAACCACTTTCGGTTACAAATGCGGCGGTCGTGGATGGAGCAACGAATACCAATCCCGCCTGATGGTAGATTTCCTCAGTCTGGAGCATAATGCGTGAAAAATAATGTCCAACGCCGCACAAGATCTCGGTATCTTTAACAATCTCTTTAGCATTCGACACAGCAGTTCCCACGTCACTTCGGTCATCATAAGATACAAGCTCCACCTTATATCCTAATTCAATCAAGGGACCAGCCAGCTTTCCGACAGCCAGTTCGGCGCCACGCATAATATCTATGCCCATAACAGCATCATTCCCTGACAATGGGCTATGGCTAACAATCTTGATTGTTGCCTTAGGCACGAAAGGTGTTGGGGTATCTGTTGGAACAGATGTTACGGTTGGAGGCAGCGTTGCGGTCGCGGTAGGCGGGACAAGGGTGGCTGAGGGCGTTGGAGGTATATCCGTCGCAGCTGTCTCACAACCACTGAGACTAAAGAGCAGGGCAGCAAGCAGCAGAACCATAAAAGTTCGATGGGACCAGGTTTGAGTTTTCATCTTATTCTCCTTAGGATGATGTTGAATCGTCTTTTTACAATGTGCAGGGTTTACACAGTCCAATGGATTGCTGATGAGTAGGAGATTTTGCTGCAGCCTTGTAATAATTCCATTCGATACCACCTCATCGTCCAGAGGAAAATAAATACCGCTAGCTTCTCCACAGCGAGATTTGTTTATACTCTATGTAGCAAAAATGAATTAACCAATTCAAGTGACATTTGTCATTTGTCAGATTGAACCTTCCGGTAGTTGCCCACCATATTTATGATGATATTTCCTTATGCTCCTTGCATTCTGTGAGGCGGAAAGGTTTTCAACCCCTCTTGACTCTATGGTAACCATAGGGTGTATAGTAGCCACGCGGAGCGAACCATGAGACTAAAAATCGGCGATTTTGCACGCATTGGGCAAGTCACTGTACAAACCCTGCGCCACTATGACGAATTGAGACTGCTCAAACCCGCGGGGGTAGATATCGGGAGCGGTTATCGCTATTACACAATGGACCAGCTGCCGCGCCTGCACCGCATCCTAGCGCTCAAAGACCTGGGCTTCTCTCTGGAACAAATCTCGCGCCTGCTGGAGGATGACCTGCCATTTGCCGAGCTGCGCGGCATGCTGCGAATGAAACAAAATGAGCTGCGCACCCAGGTCCAGGAGGGGCTCGACCGCCTGGAACGACTGGAAGCCCGGCTTCATTTGATCGAGCAGGAAAACCAGCAGCTGCATTACGAAGTCATCCTCAAACGGGTGGAACCCCTGCGGGTCGCATCTGTACGGCGGATCATCCCCAGCTACTGGGAGGAAAGACCGCTGTGGACAGAGTTGTTCGATCAGCTTCAGGAGGTGGGCATCAAGGCCGGTAGCCCGTGCCTGTCAATTTACCATTCGGGCGAACCGGAGATCGATGCGGAGGTTTGTGCACCGGTCCCCGCGGATACGAAACCAGTCTCCGGATTGTCCATCCGCACGCTTCCGGCTGCCGAGACGATGGCGAGCACGATCCACCAGGGATCGTTTGCAGGACTGGCAAACGCGTACGCCGAACTGCTGAAATGGATCGACGCTCATGGATATAGAAAGACTGGACCGGACCGTGAGGTCTACCTGCGTTTACCGGAGGAGTACTCCCGCCGGGACGAGAACGCCGTTACCGAAATGCAGGTTCCGATAAGCAAAGAGTGATCCGTCATTGCGAGGAGGGTTGAGACGCGCAGCGTCGAAATCCCGACGAAGCAATCTCTAAAATCATTGCAGACATCCAACCTCGAATGAGATTGCTTCGCTGCGCTCGCAATGACGGTATTTTTATATTGATAAATCAATCAGTGGCCACTGGTTTGATATTGAACCAACAATAAATTTGAGGAGTCATAAACATGTCTGAGAAAACATACAAGCTATCCCCCATCGGGCAGGTGGAATGTGGACCGGAGGGGTTCGCATTGAAGATCGCGCCGAAGTATCGCGCCGGGCTACTGGGATTGACGGATTTCGGTCACATCAACGTGTTGTGGTGGAGCCACTATCTGGATACGCCGGAACAACGGAACATCGTCGAAGCCGAGCAGCCCTACAAGAATGGACCTGCCAAACTGGGAATCTTCGCCACCCGTTCCCCATTACGCCCCAACCCCGTCTGCGTGACGACGGTATCTGTGCTCCACGTGGACATCGAGAACGGGCTTGTCATCATCCCGTGGATCGACGCAGAAAACGGCACGCCGATCCTCGATATCAAGCCCTACGAGCCATCCGGTGACCGCGTCCGCGAGATCCGTATGCCGGAGTGGTGCCAGCACTGGCCACAGTGGCTGGAGGATTCGGCAGAATTCGATTGGGAGGCCGAGTTCGTCAACGCACGGTAAATTTACGGACCATGGACGATGGACAATAGATCATTTCCATGGTCCATCGTCTATGGTCTATCGTCATAATCAGTTCAGCGGGCCCATTACCTTCTCTACCTCTTCCAAAATCTCGCCTCGTTTCACTAATTCCTTCATCGTGTTGTGATCGTTATACAGCGGACGATCCACGTGCAAATGCTCCACATGCCTGCGGATGACCTCGCGCGCGCACTGCGTCCCCTTGCCGGGATGGAACTCGCGGAAGTCGAGCGCCTGCGCGGCCGCCATGAACTCGATACCCAGCACGCCATAGGCGTTATCGAGGATCTGTCCGTTCTTGAGGGCGGTGTTCATGCCCATCGAGACGAAGTCCTCCTGGTCCGCGGCAGCCGGGATGGATTGAATCGACGCGGGTGCAGACAGGATCTTTTGCTCCACGATCAGATGGTCGGCGGTGTACTGGCTAAGCATCATCCCAGAGTAGAAGCCCGGTTCGTGAGCCAGGAAGTCCGGCAGTCCCTGCGAGAGAGCGGGATTCGTCAGGCGGTTCATGCGCCGCTCCGACAGCACACAGACCATCGTGATCGCCGTCCCCGCCATGTCCATCGGCAGCGAGACGGGCGTCCCCTGGAAGTTCGCGCCGGTCAGCGTCAGTTTCAGTTCGGGGACAAAGATCGGGTTGTCGCCCACACCATTCAACTCGATCTCGACCTGCGAGCGGGCATACGCAATCGCATCCCGCGCCGCGCCGATGACCTGCGGCGTCGAGCGCATCGAATAGGCATCCTGCACCTTGGTCTTCATCTTGCCCGTGGTCAGGTCCGAGCCTTCGAGCAGCTTCATGATGTTCTTCGCCGATGCCACTGCGCCGCGGAAGCCGCGCAGTTCATGCAGCTTGGTGTTGTACGGTTTGAGATTCCCAAGCAACGCCTCGATGGTCATCGCCGCGGCGATCTCCGCCTGCCTGAGGAAGCGCTCCATCTCGTAGATGTGCAGCGCGGACATGGCCGTCAGCAGGTTGGAGCCGTTGATCGTCGCCAGGCCGTCGCGGGCCTGCAAGCCCGGGACCGGAATCCCTGCCCGTCGCATCGCTTCGGCACCCGGGAGTCGTTCGCCATTATAGAAGGCTTCGCCTTCGCCCATCAGCAGGAGCGCGGCTTGCGCCATCGGGGCGAG
>DASTJG010000487.1:0-6722 GCA_035716785.1 Anaerolineales bacterium | reverse complement strand
ATGGATTGATAGGAACTGTCGCCAATCGCGTTGTTCAAGTGCAGGATAACTTGTGCGCCGCGCCGTGCCAGCCATCCCCACTGCTCCGGAAAGCGCAGCTCGCGGCAGATTTGCACGCCGATCAGGACGTTGCCCTCCGGCGTGCTCAACTCAAACAAGGGGAGACTGTCTCCGGCTGAAAAAATTCCACGTTCGTGGTTTGCCAGGTTGATCTTGTAATAGACATGGGTTGTGCCGTCGGCAGAAAAGCCATAGGCAGCATTGAACCATTTGCCGTCCATGTTCACACATGCGCCGGCCCAAACATTGATTTTTCGATTGACTGCTTCTGTTTGAAGGTGCTTTATGCCAGCCATTAATTCGGTCCAGTCTAGTTGCTCTAGGAATGAAACGTCGGCAGAGTAGCCTGATATCGAACCTTCGGGAAATATGACCAGATCGCCGATGTTGGTTTGTTCCAGCACTGAACTGATGATTTCCAGATTTCTTTTGATCGATAACGAGACCGGGAATTGAGCGACCACAGCAGAAACGTTCATTGCTGTTTGAATCCCATCATTTCGCGTATGCGGCTCGCATTCTCAGCGCTTGTGATGCGCGCTAAAAGCTCGAACGCGACCTCCATAGCCGTCGCCGGCGAAGTGGATGTGATCACATTCCCGTCTTTTACAATTGGCTCGTCAACTACGTTCACGCCAAAGCCTGCGAGTTGTTTCCGCCGAACTCCTTCCCGCAGGTGATAGGTCGTGGCGCGGCGATCCCTGAGTATTCCACTGTTTGCCACTGGAAGTGCACCAACACAGATCGAAGCAATGGGTTTTCCCGGCTCTTCGAAGCGGCGGATCAGGTGTACGACTGCTTCCGAATAAGCTTCTTCATAATACCCATAGGTTTCGAAGCCACCCGGTACGGCGAGCGCCTCGAATTCGTCCACATCGACAGCCGATAGCAGTGTATCCGGGATGATCCTTATTCCGAACGTCCCTCGCACTTCTGCCTGCAAACCGGCCGTGACTACTTTGACCGCTTCTCCATATGCTCCGGACCACCCCAGGACGTCATAGAACGCGGCGGCTTCGTAGATTTCAACACCCTTGCATAATAGGAGTAGGACTTGTTTCATTGTTGTGTTTACCTGTCTGTTCATTTCCATGTATACTTTACCCATGTCTCGATATTTTACCTTGCATGAGGCCAACGAAGCATTGAACTTCATTCGTCCCCTGATGGACCAGGTTCAACAGATCCGCCGGAAGGTCCTTGAGAATCAGCCCGAGATCTGGCCAGCCATTCAAAAGTCGGCAGGAAATGGCGGCAACCGCGCCCTGAGCAATCTGGTTCAGGATTTTGAAAAGTTCGACACGTTGATCCACCGGATCCAGGAAACAGGTGTGTTGATCAAGGATATCAATCTGGGTTTGCTGGACTTTCCTGCATGGAAGGATGGACGCGAAGTCTATTTGTGCTGGCAGTATGGGGAAGAGGAGATCGCCTTTTGGCACGAGATCGAAGCCGGGTTTGCGGGACGGCAGCCGATTGCGTCATTCTGAAGTTTGAACCACGGAGACACTGATCCGCCGAGTTCTATAGGTTCGGCCTCCCGTTTGGAGTTGAATGTTCAGCAGGGTGGAAAATCCCAGTCACGGATTTCACAAATCTCCGCAAATCTTTAAATAATCCGTGAAATCCGTGACAATAGCTTTCTCTTCCTACTTGGCTAACCTTCGCAACCCGACGTGCTGGAATATTGCCAGGACCAATACAGTGTCTGCAACGATGGCAACTGCCCACTTGCCAGCAGTTGTGAGTGGGACCAGATTCGCAAAGATCAATACTGCGATTCCAAGTGCCCCTATGAGGTTGCCGTAGGCTGCGAACCTAGCAATACCCATATGAACCGGTTCCGCCCGCGCAGCCAGAAAGACTTCGACACTGTAAACGACAGCTACTACACCAAATACAAGAATGATCCAGGGGGCCGATATGCCGAGGAAGCTGGCGATCGCTTTGGAGAAAAGCAGAAAAGCCATGCCGCTGATGAAAGAAACCACGCTATCGATCAACAACGCATTTTTGAGAAGGGATGGATTACCGGTCAACATGAGAGTCTCCTTTTGAATTTTGATATGCCCCCATGATATGCGTCGGAGACTGCCATTCCCACGAAAAAGGCTGCCATTTACTGCCAGTTACGAAAAATCCCGTTCCCATAGTTCATTCGCGATCAGCTTCGCCCCTGCATTTTGCCAGTTGTGTAACGTTCGTTCCGGTACAAACGCCTGGAACCAGTGTACTGCTTCTTTTTCAAAGTCCGCCAGGTTCTTTTCCTGGCTGCGACTGTACGGACGTAAGCCTTTCACATATGGAAAAAACAAGGCGTTGAAGAAGCGCCATTCATCGGTGGTGTCGAATTCTTTTCCGTTCTGCGGTTTGAGCTTCAGGATCGATTCGGTCAACAGCGACTTGAGTTCTGCCGCGCGCTCCAGCGTCGTATCTGGCGCTCCACGGGACTTCAGCCTCTGCTCGATGGCAGGAAGCTGCGTCAACGGGCTGGATGCCAGGCGCGTGAGATTCCCAAAGTGACTCAAGGCGCGCCGTGTCAGGCGGGAGCGCTCCTCTTCATTCAGCGTGGAGAGATCGATCTGCAAGTCTTTTCTGGACAGTACGGCTGATTCGGTGCTCAGGCGGGCGCGCGCCTCCCGAACGGACGGGGCCTGCGGGAATGCAAATCCATCCAGCCTGGCTTCCAGGGTGTTCCCGAACACGGCGATAAAAATGGATGCAAGGATGGTTGTCGTCAACAGTGTCTGCATTCCTGGCGTGAGTCCGGTTTGTATGGCGATCACGAATCCGATCTGCCCCGCGAAGATCGATACGAGGATGAGCGTCAATGCCAGCGAACGCAGCATATCCGGGAGAAACGTTTCGCCCTCGTCGAAGGCGTCGAACCAGGCGATGCAGAAGCCCAGCAACAGCAGGTCTATGCCAATGGAGGGCAGAGCGTATTGCTGTGGGATCCATTTTGTGGGGAAAAGCAGGAACGCTTCGCCCAACCCAAAAAAGATTGTGGCCAGGAACAGAATGCCGGTTACCTGCCGGGGGCGGTGCAAAGCCCGATAGTCGCGGATCAGCATCAGGGTCCAGAAGAGAGGCGTGAGTCCGAGGGTAAAAGAGATCCAGGAGAATGGAAAAACCGTCGCCGCGGCTGGCTTAAGGAGAAAAAATCCGCCCAGCAAAAACGTCAGCGGAAGGAGTAGCCACTTCCAAAGCGCGAAGAGGATGGGGTGTCCATCGATGATGCGCTGGTCAAGATACAGGATCGCGCCGACCCAGAAAACAGGTGGCAAGACTCGCAAGGCAAGCGAGAGGTTGGGAACATCAACTCCGAGGGCAAGGGCATAGAAAAGTAATCCCAAAGCTGTCAGCCGCAAACGCGGGTGTGTTCCGCGTCCGAGCAAGAACAAACCCAGCCATGCCGACAGGGTGAATGGGATCAGGTGCAGCAGGAACATATTGGAATTATACTCAGAGCAATTCCAGGTGACTGTCACCTTCCCAAGGAGATTTATGAATAAAGGCATTTTGTATGGCATCGCCACGTACGTGCTTTGGGGGTTGTTTCCCATCTACTGGAAATGGCTGCATCAGGTCCCTGCTTTGCAGATCATCGGACATCGCATTAGCTGGTCGTTCATCCTGTTGATCGTTGTGATCCTGCTCACCAGGCAGTGGAAGGAATTTCGCGTGGCTGCATTGACACGCAAAACGATCGGGATTTACTCGGTTGCGGCAGTTCTCCTGTCGGTAAACTGGTTAGTCTATGTCTGGGGAGTCAATGCAGGTTTTATCGTGGAGACCAGCCTCGGCTATTTCATTAATCCGCTTTTCAGTGTGTTATTGGGCGTTGTATTCCTGCGTGAGCGTTTGCGACCGGCACAATGGATTCCCATTGCGTTGGCAACAGCAGGCGTGATCTATCTCACCGTTACGTACGGTCGCCTGCCCTGGATCGCCCTTTCCCTGGCGTTTACCTTTGGACTGTACGGTCTTGTGAAAAAAATGGCGCCGCTCGGTTCGCTCTACGGGCTGACGCTCGAAACAGGGATCGTCTTTCCGATTGCTCTGATCTATCTTGTTTTTGTCGGGTTCACTGGCACGGGATCGTTGTTCCAGGAAGATGCGCTGACCGATATCCTTTTGGTCGGCACGGGAGTTGTAACCAGTGTCCCGTTACTGCTGTTTGCCTCTGCCGCGCGGCAAATCCCGTTGACGATGATCGGGATTTTGCAATACATCGCGCCGACCTTACAGTTTTTGATCGGCGTCTTTCTCTACCACGAACCATTCGACCAGACGCGTTTGATCGGGTTCAGCCTGGTGTGGCTTGCGCTGATTATTTTCTGGCTGGAAAACTACTTTGGCAGTCGGCGTGTACCGGTCCAGCCGATTCCCGAGATGGGAGAAGGCTAATGAAAATCCTATTTATCGGCGGGACAGGGACCATCAGCTCCGCTTGCTCTGAACTGGCGCTGGCGCGCGGACATGAATTGTTCTTGTTGAATCGCTCGGTTTCGAAGAAGTACCCCGTTCCGGAGGACGCTACCGTTTTACAGGGCGATGTCCACGCGGACGAGGCGCGTCTCGCGAAGCTCTTGGCGGGCCACCGTTTCGACGCAGTGGTGGACTACATCGCCTACACCGTGGATGACATCGAACGCGACCTGAGACTCTTTCGCGGCAAGACCGATCAATTTGTCTTCATCAGTTCGGCCTCGGCGTATCAGAAACCAGTGAAGAACTACATCATCACCGAACGGACGCCGCTGGAGAATCCCTATTGGGAGTATTCGCGCAATAAGATCGCCTGCGAAGACCGATTGCTGGTTGCCTACCTCGAGGAAGGCTTTCCTGTGACGATCATCCGTCCATCGCACACCTACGGGCTGACGCAGATCCCGCTCGGCGTCTCGAGTTGGCAGCATCCCTGGACCGTGATCGACCGGATGAAGCGCGGACAGCAAGTCATCGTGCCGGGAGACGGCACGTCGCTCTGGGTGCTGACCTGGAACGCCGATTTCGCCAAGGGACTGGTCGGTTTGTTGGGGAATGAAAAAGCCATCGGTGAAGCATTTCAAATTACATCCGATGAAGTTCTCAGCTGGAACCAGATTCATCTCGAAGTGTATCAAGCCCTCGGCCTGGAGCCGAACCTGATTCACATCGCCTCAGATCTGATCGCGGCGTACCATCCGCCTTCTTTAGGAAGCCTTGTCGGCGATAAAGCCAATAGTGTGGTGTTCGATAACAGCAAGATCAAACGTTTTGTGCATGACTATGCCTGCGAAGTCAATTGGGCGCAGGGCCTGCGGCGCTCCCTCGCCTGGTTCGATGCGCATCCCGAATTCCAGAGCATCGACCATGAAATGAACTCAGTCTGGGATCAGATCGTTACATCCTACGCGCGGGCGTTTTCCTCATAGATGTTCAAATCTGTAACCCATCGGCGTGATATACTCCTCGTAGCGAGCAGGAGGAGCACATGAAACTCGAACCCATTCGCCAGATATTTCGACCACTGTTTGGGTTGGACCGTCGTGAAACGACTGCCAGATTTCTCTACACGATTCTGACTTGCGCGCTGATCATCAGTGGGGTAGCGATCGTTTTACGCTTGCTTGCGGGGGAAACAATAACAATCTTGATCGGTTGGCTTGCCTTTCAAATTGTATTGCTGCTGATGGTGAAGAGCGGCCATACAGACCGGGCCGCGCTGGCGCTCGTTGCCGTGGGGTGGGTGGGAATTACGTATCAGGCGTGGATTGCAGATGGAATATACGACACAACGATTTACGTTTACATTTTCATCGTTTTTATTGCTGCGCTGCTCACCAACTGGCAAACCTCCATTGCTTTTTCCGCTTTAAGCATCCTCGCGATCTGGTTTTTTGCCATCACCGAAGCGAGAGGGTTGCGAGTCCTGAACCTGAATCCGCCCTTGAACGTGGCACGCGATCTGACCGCGATATTCCTCGCTGTATTCTTTCTGATCTATCTCGTGATTGGCACGATCAGGCGTTCGCTGGATGCCGTTCGCGAAGGAGAGGAAAGATTCCGGAGAATTTTTCACGTCAGCCCTGTCGCGATTGCGATTGCCTCTCTCAAGGAGGGTCGTTTGCTGGATGCCAACGAAGCCTGCTGGAGGCTGACCGGGCTTGACCCAATTTATGCGCTTGGCAAAACGACTGTTGAATTAGGATGGTGGCGTAGTGATTCAGAACGTGCACAATTTGTGAGCGAGCTAAAATATCGAAAATCACTTCACAATCCTGCGTACAAGATGAGAAATGTATTGGGGGAATATCGGACGACCATTGTGTTTTATGAGTTAATCGATTTCGAAAAGCAGCCTGCCGTCCTCGGTATGTACTATGACGTTACAGAACAAAAAAATGCTGAACTTGCTCTGCAAGCCAGTGAACAGAAGTATCGCAACTTTATCGAACAGAGCCTGGAGGGTATCTGGTTTTTGGCTTTTGACCCACCCATCCCAACCAGCCTGTCCGCGGAAGAGCAGGTTGAACTGATCTATGAGAGGGGTTATCTTTCTGAATGCAATGATACACTGGCTCATATGTACGGCTACAATTCCCGTGCAGAACTTCTCGGAACAAATATTCTTAATTTGATAACTGATGAGGAAGTCAACTACCAGGCAACACTGA
>DASTJG010000486.1:0-13463 GCA_035716785.1 Anaerolineales bacterium | reverse complement strand
TGTCTGTCCATCGGCCAGGACAACGGAAACCCCTCCGTTCGGCCGCTCGACAACTTCGAGGGTGTCGCCGCTCTCTGACGTGGCGTATTTGTTGACTTTTGCTACTGCGATCTGAACTTCCATGCCTTCATTTTACTATGGTAGCAATAAGACATCACAGGTTTCTTAAAACCTGTGATGTCTGTATATCCCGGCCATGTTCTTCGTAATGCTCAAAGGTATTTGCCGCGATCGCTTCCCAGAGCTGCTCTCCTCCTAACAGTTGAAAGCGAGCGGGATCCAGGAGGTCTTCTTCCGTGCTTGTTTCCACCAGTCTCAGAGCCTCCAGGTGGGTCTTGTCGAGATCGCGTAGGATATCGTCCAGAGGCCGGTTTAGATTTCCAAAATAGATTTCCTCGTTCAATTGCTCCAGTTTATCATCTGGCATGGCGTACGGTTGGAACATGACTGGATGCTTCCCACATAGCCTTTCATTCATCCATTGGATCATGCGCTGCTCGTGGACAACGATGTGCGCCACGATATCCTTCACCGACCATTTTCCAACGGCACCAGGCCGCTGCATTTGTTCAGCGTCGAACTCCGCTAACAATTCTTTGAAAAGATGGTATCCATTCTGGATGGACTCACGGAGTTTGGACTTGTTCATTTCAATTATTATTTTTCTCCAACATAGGCAATGACATCGATCTCGACTAACATGTCTTTTCTCGGCAATTGGCTGCCAACGGTGGTACGGGCCGGTTTGGGATCGGGGAAGTATGTGGCATAGACCTTGTTGAAGCGTTCGAAGAGTTCCACATCGCTGAGATGAACACTCACCTTGACGACATTCGCCATCGTCGCGCCGCCCGCTTCAAGGATGATCTTGATGTTTTCCAGTACGCGCGCGGTTTCCTCTTCAATCGTTCCGTGAATGAGCTGACCTGTCCCCGGGTCGAGGGGTCCCTGCCCGGAGACGAAGATGAAGTCTCCTGCGCGAATGCCTTGCGAGTAAGCTCCAATGGGAGCTGCACCGGACTTTGTGCTGATTTGTTGCTTGGGCATAGAATTCTCCTTATTTGATTTTCTGGCGAACTGTTAAAATATTGTAGCATCATTACAAAAAGATTAGTTCCGTAAAAAACTCTTGACACCCTCGTGAAGTAGACTATAATCTGCCCTGCTTGACGTCAGGGTGCCCCCCTCACTCTGACGTCAAGCATTTTAATTGCCTGTACCACCGCATCTGAAAGAAATTCCTTCCTTGACGCACCTTTAGCCTGCCGATATAATCTGCCCGCTTCATGAGAAGAAAATCGTGTGGGCAGACGTCTTTGCCTGTCCATACAAACAGTCATTAAGGAGTAAGTCGAATGCCCCCACATCCAAAGCGCAAACATTCAAAGAGTCGCCGCAATATGCGCCGCGCGCACGACGCTTTGCAGGCTCATAACCTGACTGCCTGTTCGAACTGCGGCTCGATGCGCCTTCCCCATACCGTTTGTCCCAATTGTGGATTCTACGAAGGCCGCGAAGTAGTTGAAATCAAGAAAGAAAAGAAAAAAGCTGAATAGGTCTGGATCATTTCAGACCCTACAAAGCGGGTCGTGACGAACACGACCCGTTTGTGTTTAATAACGTGTAGTAGGGATCGGCTCGCTTTGCGTGCTGCGCGAGCTGCCAATCCCTATATTCTGGTAATTATGGAGGCACATGAAACCCAATCCCCAGACCACCGCATTTGTATTTCCGGGTCAGGGTTCACAGGCTGTTGGCATGGGCAAGGAACTTGCCGAAATGTCCCCGATCGCCAAAGAGACCTTTGACGAGGCAGATGCTATTCTCGGTTTTTCACTCTCTCAATTGATGTGGGAGGGGCCTGCTGATGGACTGAACGAGACGATTAATACACAGCCGGCGTTGTATGTGCATTCGGTTGTTGCGTGGAGAACATTCACGCTTCACAGCCAGGATTTCAGTCCGGCTGCCGTGGCCGGGCATTCCCTCGGCGAATTATCGGCTCTGACCGCATCCGGCGCGTTATCTTTTTCCGATGGGCTGAGGCTCGTCCGCACGCGCGGCGAACTGATGAAGCGCGCCGGGGAGTTGAATCCCGGTGGGATGGCTGCCATCCTCGGCGTGGACATTCCCACACTGGACAAAGTCTGCGCAGAAGCAAGCACCGTGGACGAGATCGTCCAGGTGGCAAACGATAATTGTCCCGGGCAGGTGGTGATCTCCGGCCATAAATCTGCCTTGGAACGGGCCATGGCTGGAGCAAAAGCCGCCGGTGCAAAACGTGCCATGCCTCTGCAGGTCAGCATCGCCGCGCACTCTCCGCTGATGGCGACGATCCAGGAGGAATGGAATGCAGCCGTGGATGCGTGTGTGATTGAAACGCCACAGATCCCCGTAATTGGAAATGTCCATGCCAGCTCGATGATGAGCGCCGAGGAGTTGCGCGCGGACATCAAAGCGCAGATGCAGTCGCGCGTGCGCTGGACAGAGTCGGTGAAGCTAATGCTGGCAAATGGGATTCAGACCTACGTCGAGGCTGGAAGCGGAGATGTGCTGCTGGGAATGATCAAGCGCATCGATCCCAATACCGTCCGCATCCCGTTAGGGAACCCGAAGGATTTCATCGCCTTGCAGGAATAAATGGGCTATACTTTCAATATGACTGACACGAATGCTCGCATCCAGGGTATGGTCGAAGGGATCATGGGAAATGAATCTCTCGTGGAAATGCTCGAAACGGAAGCGGCCACGGAAATGCTCAATTGGGGAATTGCAACAGCGAAAACACTTGTAAGTAAAACAATGGACCTCGATGATCTTGCGGCGGAACTCGCGATCGTGCCGCGCCTGAAGGCAATTCGGCAATCCATGCGTTCTATCGGGAATTGGGCGGCTGGCAAATATGCCGACCCGGAAAGCCGCGTGCAATTGCGGGAAAAGCTGTTGGGGAATTTCAAGATGATCTTTGGGGAAGAGGCTCGCCTGCCTTCCACTGAAAAAATGGATGTACTGTTGAACGAAGTGGATGATAAAGACAATACCCCTCATCAGTTGATATTAAAGTTAAGAAAACTTATCGAAGAGGCCAGTTAAGGAGACAGCATGCCCAGACGACGCGGAATTTCAAGAGCCGGTGCCAATTCAACATTATTGATATTGATCTTTCTTTTTGTGCTTGGCATTTATTATTTTGTAACCGGACGAAACCCGGGTGAGATTTTGAGTGGCGCTACATCGACTGCTCCGGTTCCCACAGCCGTGAACGCGAGCGGGGCATGGTGGGAAGTCTATTTCACGGACCCGGTCAACGTGAAAGATCCGGTAAACTGGCAAAGTTCGATTGAGGGGCGATTGATCGAAAAGATCAATGCCGCGCAAACCAGTATCCATATTGCCTCCTTTGAGTTTGACCTGACCCCTGTAGCTGAGGCGTTGATCGCGGCGAAACAGCGCGGCGTGGATGTGCGCTGGGTGACCGATGATGAAAATGGGCTGGAGGCAGATGAAGACCCTGACCGAGGTCAATTCGCGATGCTGCAGAATGCCGGGATCGAGGTCCGCTCCGACGACCGTTCGGCATTGATGCATAACAAGTTCTGGATCTTCGATGGGCAAACCGTCTGGACCGGTTCAACGAATATTACTGAGAACGGCATTTTCAAACAGGACAACAATACGATTGTCATCAACTCCCCTGCGCTGGCTGCCATCTATGAACGTGAGTTTCAGGAGATGTGGAATGGCGAGTTTGGCCCAACGTCGACTTCACAGTTGGATAACCAGGCTGTTGTCATAAACCAATCCGGGATTGCGGTGATCTTTACTTCCGAAGACCCGGCTCTGGAACAGGCGATCATCCCTCTGGTTGGGGATGCCAAGAAAAGCATTCGTTTCCTTGCCTTTAGTTTTACCGATTATCCTCTGGCAGAGGCGATGATCAAGCGCTCGCAAAACGGAGTTGCTGTGGCCGGGGTGTTCGAAAAGGTAGGTAGTGAAACAGACGCTGCCGAACTCGACACGCTTTTCTGCGCGAAAGTCCCGGTTCGCCAAGATGGAAATTCCAGCTTTATGCATAACAAGGTCATTGTGGTAGACGAACGCTATGTGATTACCGGGTCGTTGAATTTTTCCACCAATGCCGAAGAGAGCAATGATGAGAATGTGATCATCATTGATAATCCGGACATTGCGAAACTTTATTTGCAGGATTTTGAACGGATTTGGTCCCAGGCAACCGAGCCAGATCCGGGTGAAATTACTTGTGAATAAATTAACAATGTAGTGTATAATAGCCGGAATTTAAGCGTCCGTGTCTCTGAAAGGTTTAGACAACTTTCGGTCAAAGATGGTTCTTTGACCTAATTTTGTAAATTTCCATCTCACCCTTAATCCCTCTCCTGTTCGTATTGAACCAAGTGGAACCTTAATGAAGGCCCCGCGCTAGCTGGGCGCCACCTAGGCGAAGCAGGGAGTGGAAAGCTAAAAGCCAATGGAGCACCTATGAAGTTAAGCAAACTAGCCAGTGAGATTGCCGAATCTCCCACCTTTGCCCTAAATGAGGAGGCGCGACTTCTGCGTGAGCGCGGAGAAGCCGTGATCAATTTGGGGATTGGTGAACCCAAAAACAAGACGCCCATCGCGGCGATCCTTGCCTCGGCTGCCAAGTTGACCAGTGGGGAGGTGAAGTACACTCCGCCGGATGGATTGCCGTCCATGAAAAAGGCAGTCATCCGTTATACGGAGGAGAACTATGATCGTCTGGTCGCACCGGAAAACGTAAGCATTACGAACGGGGCGAAACAATCCCTCTTCAACATTTTTTATTCCATCCTGAATCCGCAGGATGAAGTGATAGTGATCGCGCCCTACTGGGTGTCCTATCCGGAAATGATCAAAATGTGCATGGGAATTCCGGTCATTGTCACCCCGGAAGATGGCACCTTTATCCCGCGTTTTGAAGAGATCGAGCGGGCGGTCACGTCTGCCACGCGGGCGATCATTGTCAACAGTCCAAACAATCCCTCCGGAGCGGTCTATCCGCCGGAGCTGATCGAGAGGATCGTGGGGCTGTGCGAGAAAAAAGGCATTGTGATGATCTGTGACGACATCTATCACAAGCTGACGTTCGATCGCAATGTGGCAGTGCCTGCCTATCGTTTCACGAAAAAGGATATTGAAAATTCTCCCATCGTTGTGGTCAATGGGGTGGCAAAGCTGTATGGCATGACGGGTTTTCGGATCGGTTGGATCATTGCCCCGCGTGACCTGGCGCGCGTCATCAACAACGTCCTCGGCCAGACCACTTCCTGCGTTTCACCGATCTCACAAGCCGCGGCAGAGGGGGCACTGAACGGTTTGCAGTCCATCGTCGAGTCACTGCGTTTGCATCTCCAGAACAATCGTGACATAGTCCTGCAGGAGATGCGGACGTTCAACGGCGCCCGTTTGATCACGCCGCAAGGAACGTTTTATGCTCTGCCGGACATCCGCGCGTTTAACGGCAACTCGGTGGAGGTATCGAAGTTCCTGCTCAAGAAGGCCATGGTCGTGGTCGTGCCGGGCAGGGAATTCGGCATGGAAGGGCACATCCGCATCTCGTTCGCGGGATCGGTGAAGGACGTCACAGAGGGGATCGCGCGTATCAAGTGGGCGCTCGACCCCACCAGCCCGAATGAAATTTACATCGGCGATAAGAAAATGATCCGAGATTGGATGTAGGAGAGACCATCATGAACAACTTACTCAACATCAAAACTCCTGCGGAATCCGTTGCGCAGACTCGTAAGGCGGATTTCAATCTGTCCAATCATGGTGTGGCTAATTTACGCCAGGCGTACTGGAACCTTGCCACCGAAGCACTTCTTGAGGAAGCGGTCTTCCGTGGGGAAGGTGTGACTTCCGTTGGTGGACCTTTCATTGCTCATACAGGCAAGCATACGGCGCGCTCTGCAAACGATAAGTTCGTCGTGCGCCATACGGATTCGGAAGGAAATATCTGGTGGGGCACATACAACCGCCCCTACACGGCCGAAAAATTCGAAGAAATGTATCGACGTATCCTGGGATACCTGCAGGGCCGCGATGTCTTCGTGCAGGATGTGTACGCGGGTGCAGATGACAGCTACCGACTGCCGGTCCGTTTCGTAACCGAGCATGCCTGGCATAGCATGTTCATTCGCAACATGTTCATCCAGCCGGGGTCGCTGGAGGAATACAAGCGCTTCGTACCTGATTTTACGCTGATCGGTGTGCCAGGTTTCAAGGCGATTCCAACGATCGATAACACGAACAGCGAAACGTTCATCATTTTAAACTTCGAGAAGAAGCTTGCCATTATCGGAAACACCGAATATGCAGGCGAGCTGAAGAAATCCGTGTTCACGCTGTTGAACTACCTGCTCCCGCTGGAAGGTGTGCTTTCCATGCACTGCTCGGCCAATGTCAATCCGGAAGATGTCAACGATGTGGCATTGTTCTTCGGCTTGAGCGGCACCGGTAAAACGACTCTTTCCGCGGACCCGACCCGCCGCCTCATTGGGGATGATGAGCACGGCTGGAGCGACAATGGTATTTTCAACTTCGAAGGTGGCTGCTACGCCAAAGTGATCGGTCTCTCGGAAGCTGCCGAACCTGACATCTATGCGACCACCAGGCGTTTTGGAACGATCCTCGAGAACGTTCCCTTCGACCCGGTCACGCGCTTCATTGACCTGGACGATGACTCAATCACGGAGAATACACGTGCTTCCTACCCCCTCGAGTTCATCGCGAATGCTGTCCCTGAAAAGAGGGCGGGACATCCGAAAAATATTGTCCTGTTGACCTGTGATGCGAATGGCGTTATGCCGCCGATCGCGCGCTTGAGCCCGAACCAGGCGTTGTACCAGTTCATTTCGGGATATACCTCCAAGGTGGCAGGGACAGAGGTCGGCTTGGGCAAGGAGCCGGAGTTGACGTTCTCCGCCTGTTTCGGCGGTCCCTTCATGGTCCACCATCCCTACAAGTATGCGGAGCTGCTCAAACGTAAGATCGACCGCTACGGAGCGCAGTGCTGGCTGGTCAACACCGGCTGGGTGGGCGGACCCTACGGCGTGGGCAAACGTATTTCCATTCGTCACACGCGTGCTTTGCTGAACGCCGCGCTGAGCGGTAAACTTAACAACGTGAAGTACAGCACAGACCCGATCTTTGGATTTGAAGTTCCAACCGAGTGTCCGGACGTGCCTGCGGAAGTTCTGTCTCCCGCCTCATCGTGGGGAGACAAGAAGGAATATGACAGGCGCTACCGGGACCTGGCGATGCGCTTCAAGGAAAACTTCGCCAAGTTCAGCGATAACACTCCGTCCGAGGTGATCGAAGCAGGACCGAAGGTATAATGTCCAAACCCCAAAGCCGAAAAAGCTTTGGGGTTTTTTCTTAAACGAATTTAATAACAGGAACTTTCCATTTTCCAGGTCGTCGTTAAGGCAAAGAGACATAAGGAGAAGAACTGTGAAAAAGTATTTACTAACTCTGTTTGTGATCGCTCTGGCGATATCCGCTTGCACCACGGAAGGTGCTGGCGCTCCACTATCCCTGACCGGCGCCTGGAAGTTGACCAGCTACGGTCCGGTCGATGGGCAAACCTCTGCTGTAGCAGATGCAGAAGCCGGGCTGACCTTTAACGAAGATGGAACCGTGACCGGCAATTCCGGTTGTAACGGGCTGGGTGGTACATACACCGTTGAGGGTGACCAGGTCACTTTCAGCGAAGTCGTTTCTACCTTGATGGCGTGTGACGATCCGCGCATGGAACAGGAAGATGCTTTCCAGCAGGTATTGACAGACAGTGCCACCTTCAGGATCGAAGGGAATACACTAACGCTCACGAATCATGACATGATGCTGGTGCTGACGCGTTAAGTGTGGTCGAAAATAGAGTTCGATTAATCGGAAAAGCGGCTGATTTAGCAGTCGCTTTTCCGATCTGGATCCATCCTCACATTGGGGCAAAAGAAATAAACTATCAACCCTTGTGGATTGCTGATAGAATTAAATTACAATGCTGCCACTCAATTTCAACCCCCGAAGATATTCAGACTACTTTTTTCATATCATCCTACCGGTTCTGGCGGTACTATTGCCTCTTGTGATCCTGCCGCTAAATTTGCCATTTATACCTCGTATTGGGCCAACGAAGGTCCAATTATTTGAAGTGTTTGGTTTTCTTATGTGGTGTGTTCTCGTTATCGCCGGGTATCGAGAAATAAAATCCCGCCCGGGAGTTTCCTTCGAAAGAGGTGCAATCCTTCTTCTTCCACTTTTTGTCAGCTTCGTCATTCTTGTTATATTGGTGGAATACGTGGAAGACGTGTCCTGGGATTATCAGAATTATGAAAAGGCTTTTCGAGCTGTTGCCGCGGGTGGCAATCCCTACGAAATTGAGCACTATCTTTATCCGCCTCTCTTTGCCCAGGTCATGGCCTTTGTGTATTCAATCACGAAAACTTGGCTGGCCTCAACATGGGACTCGCTCTGGCATATTGTTCATTACTTCCATCAGTGTGCCCAGTTCTTCCTGGTTAATATTGCTTATCAGCTATGCAGCCGTTTTGCTTCTCGGCTCGGTTTTTCTGATCTCAAAACCAGGCTGATTGTTGCCGGGCTGTTCCTCTTCAATTTTCCCCTGGTGCGGATGCTGCATCTCAATCAGATCAATTTATACGTTCTCATTACTGTTCTCATTGCACTATTAGCACTGGGCAAATTCCCTTTTCTAAGCGGTGCGGCCATTGCGCTGGGTACGTTGATCAAACTTTACCCAGTTATGATGGCGGCACCCCTTGCAGGTATGAAAAAATGGAAGGCATTGGCTGGTGGTTTTGTAACCGGGGTAATTGTTATTTTATTTCAAACCAACTTTGGACGTGATCTGTCGCTCTGGAAATATTTTATAAGATTCTATCTCGCCTTTCCGGCCGAACGTGAAAGTACCCAGTGGATCAGGAATACCACGCTGCTCAGCCTCGCAAACAACCTGGAAAGTTTTATGGGGCTGCCTGAAGCAGCAATCGTACCATTCTATTTTATCGGTGTAGCAGCTGTCTTGACGTGGGTGGCTGTACGTTTCTGGAAACGCGAAAAAATCTACGCGACCCTCCCTCCCGGACCTGCCACGGAGATGTATCGGAATTTTGGCAGTCTCATTGATTTTGCCTGTCTGGCGCTTTTAATAACGCCGACTGCCTGGGATCACCATTTTGTGATTGCTTTGCCTCTGGCGCTGTGGGCAATCGCCATTCGTGGTCGCGAAAAACCAGGTTGGGTGGGGGCCGGGATTGTCAGTATTTTTATTCTGCCTCCCTTTGATATCTTCCCTTTCAGTTTTCTTCGGATGTTTGGTGTGTATTTGCTGCTTTTGCTTGTCTCGCCGTCTGTCCTTTTGAAATTCGAAAATGCCAGTGAATAGTGTTGCCCATCATCTCGAAAGCTGGCTTTGAAATTTCAAAGCCGTCAAAATATCATCCAGCCCGACAGAATCAAAAATGCGGCCAGTATTGGTCGCATTTTTTGATCTGCAGCTTGCCCTACCTTTATGACAAATGACACATGACACAGGATTAAAAATTTTATAAACTGATGTTGGTTGAAACCTGCCTGTTTAATCTGTTGCTTTCTGACTTTCTATATAATTTTGGGAAGTAGGCAACGGGGAAATCTGTGCAAGAGTGATAACGCGATCGCTGTATAACCCTTAATTAGGCCGCCTTTTCGATATTGAATTGCTATACGATCAAAGGAGGATTCTGTGGTGCATCTGAAATTATCGAAAGCCATGAGCGCCATCATATTGGTTCTCTCATTTTCATTGGCATGTGGTCTGGATAGAAAAGTTCTACCCGTTGCTTCCACAAGTACACCCCTGCCACCTACTCCGATTCCATCTACTCCGACGGAACAACTGCCGCCGCTTACTTCCATTCTTGCGGAAGCGCGGCAGGCGTGTGCCGCAGCAGAGGATGCCCCCATAACCGGAGGGTTTGTCCCATTGCCGGTCATGACGTTGAAGAAGGTGGTCTATGAAAACAGTGACTGGGAATTGGTGGTGCTGGAAGGGGCAGAGAGCAACTTGATTGCGCAGGATGCGCAGGCAGTAAAGGCGATAGCATGTATCCGCGAAGACTGGATGAAGAGCTCCTATACATACACTGATGGCGAACCTGGCTTTGACAATGAATGGTTCGTGTGGTTCGTGTCCTGGCCGGGAGGTGAAGCACTGGGCAAAATAAAATTGTGGGGTTATCCACCGGAAGTCAAGAAAGTCGC
Source organism: Anaerolineales bacterium (assembly GCA_035716785.1). Lineage (GTDB taxonomy): Bacteria > Chloroflexota > Anaerolineae > Anaerolineales > Villigracilaceae > Defluviilinea. Next base: position 3,158 of record DASTJG010000486.1, on the reverse strand, counting down.
CGGGCCTGGCTACGCTGACCCACCTGTCCAGGACTTTATTACTCTCCTCCAAAGGGCGAATTCTTCCTCCACGTTGTTCGCGGGGAATGAAAATCCTGTATTTTCAGGTGTTGCATTTTCTGGAGATGGTCATACTTTGGCAGTGGTGGGTAGCAAATATCAAACTACACTATGGAATTTGGAAAGTGGAAAGACAATGGCTGATTTTACAATGCCGATTTCGACACTTCCAGGATTTAGCGATTGGGCGACGACGTTCTCGCCTCTTTCGGACACAGTAGCTCTTTCTCCAAGTGCCGACAAAGTGGCAGCTACCAACTCGATGCTCAACACGACTATGGTAGTTAATGCCCCGGATGGTAATTTGCTTTATACGCTCGAAGCTGGGATGCCTGTCTTTTCTCCTAGTGGAGATTTGCTGGCGGTTGCGGATCCGGTTAAAGGAGGCATCGTTACATATGAAATCTGGTTGGTGGATTCCAGCTCAGGAAAAATAACTAAAAAGTTGCAGGGTGGTCATGATCATAGCACCGAATCCATGGCGTTCTCAGTAGATGGTCGCTGGCTTGTCTCTGGCGGGTTTGACCAAAAAATCATTGTGTGGGATATGGAAAGTTACAGCATAGCCCATACCCATGAAAGCTCTTCGCCAGTGGAAAGTGTGGCAATTTCTCCGGACGGACAACTCGTGGCCTTCGCGGGTGGCGATGGCGTACAAGTCTGGGATGTGGAGATGGAGTCCATATTGTTCTCGTCGCCCGAGTATCAGATTGCCAATCCTACCCTCGCAATCTCATCCAATGGAAAGTATCTGGTGTTTGCCGGAAGTGAAGGCACTTCCTTCCTGCTTGACCTCACCAATAATCAGGTGTCGGAGCTATTACATCATGTTATGGCTGTAAAGAAATTCTTTTTTAGCCCGGATGGGAGCAAGCTCTATATCCCTGAACAGAATGGATCTATCATGGCGATCCCAGTCTCGGAATAAGACTTGGGTGTTTACTTCACGAAATCCAGCAGCGCCTCTCGAATGAGATGTGAATGCCTTTGAAGTGCTGGCGCGTGATGCTCGTTCTCTGAACAACATGCATACACTATTCATTGTGGAATAGCCGACCTCATATCCGCTGAAATTTGAACTCCCTCCAAAAAGTCTAAAAGGAAACGCGACTGATTGAGCAGTCGCGTTTCCTTACTCCATTGCCAGCACATGTCGCGCAATGACCAGCCTTTGGATCTCACTGGTCCCTTCGCCGATGGTCATCAGGCGCGCGTCGCGGTAGATCCGCTCGACGGGATATTCGCTCGAATAGCCGTATCCGCCGTGAACCTGGATGGCGTTCCGGCAGACCCTCTCGGCCATTTCAGTGGCGAACAGCTTGGCCATGGCAGCTTCCTTGTTGTATGGGCGCCCTTGTTCCTTGAGCCAGGCGGTTTTATAGAGCATAGTACGCGCAAGCTCGATTTCTGTGGCTGCATCTGCCAGCATCCATTGGACTGCCTGTTGCTCCGCGATCGCTTTGCCGAAGGCTTTGCGCTCCCTTGCATAAGAGACGGCGTGTTCGAACGCGGCTTGCGCCAATCCGATCGTGATCGCTCCGATACCGATCCGCCCGCCATCGAGGGTGGCGAGTGTCTGCTGCAGTCCTTTCCCCTCCGCACCAATCAAGTTTCCCAGCGGCACGCGGACATCTTCGTAGGTCACAGCGTGAGTGGGAGAGCCATGCAACCCCATCTTCTTTTCGGCGGGGCCGATCCTGAGCCCGGGAGTGTCGGTGGGGACGAGGATCTGGCTCAGGGAACGGGAGCCGCCCGCCGGGTCGGTGCGAACGAGGGTGATGATGTACTCCGCGATGGAGGCATTCGTGCACCACATCTTCGCGCCGTTGATGACCCACTCGTTCCCATCTTTGACTGCCCTGGTCACGACTCCACCCTGTAAGTCTGAACCCGCTCCCGGCTCTGTCAGCGCGAGAGCAGCGAGTTTGTTCTGCCCACTGGCGACCCGTGGAAGCCACTTCTGCTTGATCTCTTCACTGCCATACTGAACGATCGGCGTTGTCCCCAGCCCGTTGTGCGCGGCAATGGCCAGGGCGGTCGAACCGCAGCCCCAGCCGATCTCTTCGAGCGCGATCGCGGCGCTGACGGCGTCTACGCCCGCGCCGCCATATTCTTCGGGGATGTTCAAGCCCAGCAAGCCAAGTGGACCCATCTTACGCGCCGCGGTCCAGTTGAACTCGCTGGTCACATCAACTTCATGGGCTTTGGGTTGGACCTCTTTTGCAACGAAATCATGAACTGTTTTTTGCCAGACCCTTTGTTCTTCCGTTAAATCGAAATTCATTCTCTCTCCTCTCTCCTTTTGTAGAATGGCTGGATAATCTCAATTCTGGTTAAGCAAAGACACGGATTCCGCGAATGTGACGGATGTCTTCCGTGTAGGCCGCGTGATCCGTGTCTAAAGATTATTTGAAGTTTGACTTAAGTATATCCGCTTAGGTGGTAAATACGTGTAAATTCCCAGCCTCTGTTTTTGTCATGTGGAGTTTGCGAAGGTCAGCAGTGGAGGGTCCTTTCAGCACGACGCCGTTCGGGTCGTAGCGTGAGCTATGACAGGGACACTCGAACCCAAAGTAGCGCTCTTCGACCGCGCAACCCAGGTGGCTGCAGGTCAGGCTGATAGCGCGCAAACCATCTTCGTCGTGCACGATGATCGCCGGGATGTGGGCAAGGACGGTGCGGCTGTGGAGGGGATAACTGCTTTCCGGACCGATATCGAATTCGCTTTGCGGAGCAGGGTCAAATTGATAGCTCAAGTAGCGCAGCAATCCGCCCAGGCCGAGCAGGCCTGAGAGAACCAGAAACGAATTGGTGGAAATCTTTAGAAAATCATGGCGTGAGATGGGTTTCATATTTTGGTGGTCGGTATGATAAAGACGATCGTTAAGATGAGCAGGGCTATTGTAATGAGGCTGATGACAATTTGGGCGAGACGGTTCCCGCGCGGGAACCATTGTCCCAGTTCGTTATCGCTTGTTTGCGGGAGGACATAGGGCAATAGCGCCAGCACGACCAGCAGGATAACCGGGAAGGCGACGCCCCAGAAAAATGGATCGCCAAGTTTGAGCAATTGCTGCACCCACAGAAAAAACCAGGGC
>DASTJG010000485.1:0-5175 GCA_035716785.1 Anaerolineales bacterium | reverse complement strand
GCACAGGAATGGATGAGCATCTGTTTCACAGACACTTACAACTGCATTGACCTTTCTAGTCTCTGCCAGTTCGATTGCCGCATCAAGATCTTCCGTCGTACGGAACGGTGACGTTGGTTGGAGCAAGAGAATATATTCCGGAACAGCGCCATCATGCTTTTTCAGCCACTGAATCAAATGTAAAACAACAGCCAGCGAAGAGGTCGCATCTCCGGCGAGTTCTGCCGGCCGCAGGAAAGGAACCTCGGCGCCCCATTGCTGAGCCACCTCCGCAATCTGCGCATCGTCCGTGGAAACGATCACGCGAGACAGCGCACGACACTTTTTTGCAGCCTCGATCGTCCAGGCGATAAGAGGCTTTCCAACCAGTGGCTTGATATTCTTATGGGGAATGGTTTTGGAACCACCGCGTGCGGGGATCAGACCAATGATTGTCACTGGAACACCTTCCACTCCATGACCGACAAATTCGAATTGCTTCGTGCGACATAAAGGGTGCAGAATCGAGCATTCAGTTTCTGAATTCTCACATAGAAGCAATCTTCTGTCAACCCACAAACTCACGGACTGCCCGGATAACCTCATCCTGCTGAACAATTGTCAACTCCGGGTAAAGCGGAAGCGCGAGGGTTTCGCGGCTGGCTCGCTCGGCATACGGAAAATTCCCTTCTCGATAGCCATACTTCCTGCATGGCGCAGAAAGATGTGGCGGCAGTGGATAATAGACTTCCGCGGCAATGTCTTTTTCCTTTAGAAAAGCCTGCAATTCAGCACGCCGGTTCGAACGAATGATATACAGATGATAGACATGTTCGCCCCAATCACACTCAACGGGTACAGGGATACCCAGTGGAGCAAGTTGCTCGCTGTAACGCCGGGCAAGTTCGCGGCGTTTCTGGTTCCAGGCATCCACATGCGCAAGCTTTGCCTGCAGGATCGCCGCCTGTAACGCGTCCAGGCGGCTGTTATACCCGAGTTCCTCGGAATAGTATTTCTTCTTCCATCCATGTGTGCGCAACATGCGGATCCGCTCTGCCAACGCAGGGTCACCGGTCACCACCATGCCGCCATCACCAAAGGCACCCAGATTCTTAGTCGGGAAAAAGCTCAGGCAGCCAATTTCGCCAATCGAGCCAGTCTTTTTTCCTCGATACGTGGCGCCAAAAGCCTGGGCATTGTCCTCGATCACTTTTAAGCCATACGAACGGGCAAGCGAAAGAATCGGGTCCATGTCAGCTGACTGCCCGTATAGGTGGACAGGGATGATCGCTTTCGTCTTTGGGGTGAGGCGATCCTCAATCTGTGCCACGTCCATTTCGTAGGTGACCGGATCGATATCCACAAAGATCGGCTTTGCGCCCACTGACATCACCGTCCCGGCAGTCGCGAAAAAGGTATAGGCGGGGACAATGACATCATCCCCTACACCAATATCCAGGGCGCGCATAGCTAAAACCAGGGCATCCGTTCCGGAAGCGAGACCTACCGCATGGTCCACATCGAGATGCGCAGCAACGCTTTCTTCAAATTTGCTGACCGCAGGACCAAGAATAAACCGGCCCGATTCCAGCGTCGCGTGAACCGCCGCGTCGATTTCTTCTTGGATGGAATGATATTGTGCCGCCAAGTCTACCAGTGGGATCATGAAACGTTTCCTTCCGGGCCGACCAGATGAACACTGTGACCCTGCTTTCGATACGCATTGCCGCAGTTCTGGCAGACGGCTCTCTCTGCCCCATCCTGCTCACCGAACGTCAGCTGTTCGCCGCACTGACACATCCAGCCGTGCAGGCGCGCGGGCGAGCCATAGACCAGGGCATAATCCGGCACATCATGTGTAACCACTGAGCCAGCGCCCACAAAGCAATAAAGTCCGAGCGTCACACCACAGACGATCGTAGCATTGGCTCCAATGGAGGCGCCTTTACGCACGAGCGTCCTTTTATATTCATCCTTGCGGTTGACATGGCTGCGCGGGTTGACTACATTCGTAAAGACCATGGAGGGACCGAGAAATGCATCGTCCTCTACGATCACGCCGGTGTACAACGAGACATTGTTTTGAATTTTGACGTTGTTACCAATCGTCACATCCGGCGAAACGAGGACATTCTGGCCAATGTTGCAGCGTTCCCCAATGCGCGAACGCGGCATGACATGGCAAAAGTGCCAAATCTTCGTGCCTGCACCGATTTCGGCACCCTCATCGATATAGCTGGATTCATGAACGAAATAATCGGACATATTTAAATACCCATGGCATGTCACGCCTTCAACGCGATCTACTTCTTCAAAAGAGGATGGGCACACTCGTCTTGCTGCGAGAGCAGCGCCGTACGAATTGCGTGTGTCAGCTCGATGGAGGGGCGCGCCTCGGCAATGCCAAAGCCACGGCCTGCCAGCGTCTCTTCATAAACCCGGGTGTGCAAATCCGTGAAACCTTCGGAGAACTCGATCTCTTTGCCATCCACGGTGATGGAGCGAAAAGTTGTCTTCCCGCCAGCTTTTGCTGTGAAAGGCAAGTCTTGAGAATCTACGGACAAGAACCAGCGCACACGAGCACGCTCTAATTCGATGAAACCAGACATGCGCTGGTCATCCGAGTGATAAACCCTGATGCCCCCAACCGGTCCAAAAAGCCATAACAACAGGTCAAAAAAATGCACTCCAATGTTGGTGGCAACCCCACCAGATTTATCCTGCTGCCCCTTCCATGAAACATGGTACCAGGGGCCACGGCTAGTGATATAGGTGAGGACCACATCATGTTGCCCACTGAACCCCTGCAAAGACTGTTGAAGTTTGATCAGTTCAGGGTGGACACGCAACTGCAAAATGGTACTGATACGGTGTTTGGTCTCCGCCTCCAGTTCCTCCAGGGCATCGAAATTCCACGGGTTGATCACGAGTGGTTTTTCGCAGATCGCATCCGCCCCAACCCGCAAGGCGAGGCGGCAGTGCGCATCATGAAGATAATTGGGAGAACAAACCGACACATAATGGACGCGGTCTTCCTCAGGACCGCGACGCAATTTTTCCAGATGGCGGTCAAAGCGCTCGATCTCTGTAAAGAACTTCACATCGAAGGAATATTGATCGAGCACGCCAACAGAATCCTTTGGATCCACGGCTGCTACCAGTTTGTTGCCCGTATCGCGTATCGCACGCAAATGGCGAGGAGCGATATATCCCCCTGCGCCGATCACTGCAAAGTTTTTTGACATTTATATGTTGCCTTTCGACAATCAATCTGTGATGTTTATCTGATAACCTTGACCATCAGCCTTTATGACAGCACCATCAGGTGTTTCACTAAGGCGGATACCTGCTTCAATGCAGGTCAGGCGCAGGATATCAAGTGTTTCATCCCCATCCCGGCCTTCCAGGTAGACCTGCCCAACACCCTCTTGCTGCAGCGTTCTCACTACTGCTCTTGCCTTTCCACGAAAATTGCTATAGACCTTCAGCGAATCGCGTGCATACAGCAGGGCGCGTTGTGTGAATACCGCCATCCCTTTTTTAGTAAGATCGTACTTCAAACGAGTTCGATCGAGATGCGAAACCTTCACCCAGCCGCGATGGATCAACCGTTTGACGTACCAGTTCACACTACCAACAGCAATTCCCAGGCTCCTGGACAAACTCGCCTGGGTCACCATTGGGTCTTGTCCAATCTCATCCAACAAATCGTATTCGTGTTGTTTAATATCAGTCATGATTGAGAATTCAGTTTCTGAATTCTCGTCTAAAAAACCTATTCTGTCAAGTGAAATATACAAACTGAAATATACAATCATAACAGCCCGGGATATCAGTAGCAAAAAAATATCGAATCACGTTAGCACAAAACAACCCTGCCTCATCTTTGAGATGAGGCAGGGTATAGGGTGGAGCGCAGGAATTGTCTTACTCGATCAGGATGGCATCGACATCGATCATGGTGCCGGACTTGTACTTCACCATCACGGTGTGTCCTCCGGCAGTGAGCGTGTTGCTCGTCCAAGCCTTCTGCCAGATCAGCGCTCCGTTGGCATTGATCGTTGTCACCGGATTATTCATGTCATCGATGTAGACTTCCATCTCGCCCCGATTGGTGTATTGGGTGTAATACAGCGTGAACCGGCTCCCGGTAAAGGTGAAGCTCGCCGTACTGCCCGGCGTCGAGGTATAGCTGAACCCGCCCTCATAGGCATTCGTTGTACTTTGGAGAGCCCACGTCCCCGCATAGGTCCAGCCGGTATGCTGGTTGTCGTACTTGCCCGCCATGATCGGTCCCCCAACCAGGATAGCATCCACATCCGTGTAGGTGCCGGAGATATGTTTCACCATCAACGTGTGCGTAGCGAGTGTCAGCGGGTCACTTGTCCAGGTCTTCTGCCAGATCAGCGCTCCGTTCGCATCGATCGTCGCCACCGGGTTATTCATATCATCGATGTAGATCGCAAACTGTCCCCGGTTCGTGTACTGCGTGTAATACAGCGTAACCTGATCCCCATAGAAGCTGAAGGTGGCAAAATCGTTGGCTGCTTGCGAGTAGGTGAACGTGCCCAGGTAGGGACCGTTGGTGGTGCCTTGCGCCCAACTGCCCGTGTAGGTCCAGCCGGTACGCTCATCATACATCCCCGGCAGCATCGGACCATAGATCTGAATGGCATCCACATCCAGCATGGTCCCCCCGGACCTGTACTTCACCATCACCGTGTGGACCCCAGCCGGCAGCACATTGCTCGTCCAGTTCTTCTGCCAGACCAGCGAACCGTTCGCATTGATCGTGTGCACCGGGGTATCGAAATCATCGATGTAGACATCCATCGTGCCCCGGTTGGTGTATTGCGTGTAATATAGCGTGAGCTTGTCCCCATTGAAGGTGAACATCGCCGCATCACCCGCCGTCGCAGTATATGTAAAGGTCTTCAGGTACGGACCGGTGGTGGTGATTTGCCCCCATGTCCCGCTATAGGTCCAGTTGGCATGCCGGTCGTCGTACAGTCCTGCGGACACCGGGGTCGGCATCTTTGCCATCGCACTCGGCGAGCTGACCGCCAGATCGCCCAGGTTCGGTTTTTCGTCCTGCGCTCGCACCGCAAAGTAATACGTCTGTCCCGGCACTAGTCCAGAGACCGTCATGCTCTCCGCCTGCCCCGCTGCTTTCGGCGTGGGCACCCCGCTGGTCAC
>DASTJG010000484.1:0-5195 GCA_035716785.1 Anaerolineales bacterium | reverse complement strand
GCTCGCCAAGACCGTCGAGGACAACGGCGGCATCTACTTCGTCCCGGCCTTCTCCGGCTTGTTCGCGCCGTACTGGAAGAGCGATGCCCGCGGCGTGATCGTCGGCATGACCCGCTACGTCAACAAGGGTCACATGGCCCGAGCCGCGCTGGAGGCGACCGCCTTCCAGACCCGCGAAGTGCTGGATGCGATGAACAAGGATTCGGGCGTCGATCTGACCGCCCTGAAAGTGGATGGCGGCATGGTCTACAATGAGCTGCTGATGCAGTTCCAGTCTGACATCCTGGGTGTGCCCGTCATCCGCCCGAAGGTGGCCGAGACCACTGCACTGGGTGCTGCCTATGCCGCTGGTCTGGCTGTCGGCTTCTGGAAGAACGTGGAAGATCTGCGCGACAATTGGGCCAAGGACAAGGAATGGAAGCCCAAGATGGATGCGGCTCTGCGTGACAAGGAATACAAAGGCTGGAAGAAAGCCGTCACCCGCACCTTCGATTGGGTCGAGTAAATTTTCTGGGATTTCCGGGAGGGGTGGGCAACCGCCCCTCCCCACCTTCAGTTTTGATTGGAGTGTATCGTGTCAAAGAATAAAAATATAAGTAAGGACAAACAGTCAAAACAAAAGAACGAACCTCGAATGGAACCATGGATCGGCATGCGCAGCGGCATCATTATCATTGCGATCACCAGCATCGGCATGACGGTGTTGACAGCCATACAGGCCGTCCCGGCATTGGGCTGGGTCGAAGGACTCTTATGGAGCGTCTTCTTTGGCGCCTTGATCTGGATCATATTTTTTGGCATGAACTTCATCAATCGTTTCTTAAGGCGTTGACCCAGGGGGACATATGAGCAAACCACATGCAATTATCATCGGGGCTGGATTCACCGGAACCGCCACCGCTCACGATCTGGCGCTGCGCGGCTTTGACGTCACCGTGATCGAACGCGGGGATATTTGCCATGGGACCTCAGGGCGTACTCACGGTCTGCTGCACAGCGGCGGGCGTTATGCGGTCAAAGATCAGGAATCTGCCATCGAATGCATTACCGAGAACACGATCCTGCGCAAGATCGTGCCGCAGGTGATCGAGCCGAACGGCGGACTTTTCATTGCTCTCGATGAAAGCGACCTGCAGTACGGGGAAGCGTTCATCGAAAGTTGTGAAACCTGCAAGATACCCATTGAAGAATTAAAACCGGAACAGGCACTCCGCCTGGAACCAAATATCAATCCAAAGTTATTGACAGCTTTCCTGATCCCGGATGGTACGTTCGATCCGCTGCGACTGGCGCTTGCATTTGCCGCCACAGCCAGGAAGAATGGCGCAAAGTTCCGCACCTACACCGAAGCCAGGAGCCTGCTCACAGACGGAAAAGGAAGTGTCACCGGAGTGAACCTGCTTGATCTCAAGTCGGGCAAAACGTACGACTTACATGCCGATATCATTGTCAATGCCACCGGTGCCTGGGCAGGTGAAATTGTCGAAACGATCGGCGTGAAAGTGCCAGTGAAACCTACCCCCGGTGTGATGGTGGCTTTCGAACAGCGCTTTGTCCAGCGGGCACTCAATCGGCTCAACAAACCAGGTGACGGTGATATCGTCCTACCGCAACGCCGCATGGTGGTGGTGGGTACGACCTCCTTTGAGGTCGATGACCTGGACTATGTTCCCGTGCTCGACGATCATGTCAGGAAGATGATCGAGCGCGGTTCAGAATTGATCCCTGCCATTGCCAGCGCAAAGATACGCGGCAAATACATGGCCACACGACCGTTGATCGGTGGAGGAGAAGGACGCAGCGTTGCCCGCACTTTTAAATGCTATGACCACAAAGAGATGCACAATCTCGATGGCCTGGTCACCATCACAGGCGGTAAGGCAACCACTCTGCGCGCCATGGCGGAAACAACAGCCGATATGGTCTGCACCAAGCTTGGCATTAACGAACCCTGCACCACCGCGGAAACACCGCTTTTATCCTATCGACAATATTACATGCAGCCCAGCGAGGACTTGTCATGAGCCCGGCAAAGTGGAACATCACCCTTAAGATCTATCGGCAGAAGCAGGGCGAAGCACCCCGCTTCGAAGACTTCGCCATGGAAGTCGATCCCGATGAGTACGTGCTGGATGCCGTCGAACGCGTCTGGGCGTTTATGGATCGCTCACTTTGCTTCCGGCATGCCTGCCATCACTCCACCTGCGGCGCCTGCGGGATGCGCGTCAATGATGTGGAAAAACTGACCTGCATCACACCGATCGGCGAGGTGACGCGGGATGGCGCGACGCTCAAAGTGGAACCGCTGCGCAACTTTCCGGTCGTCAGCGATCTGGCCGTGGACATGGGCACGTTCTACAGCCGCATGGAAACCGTCGATGCCCGCGCCGTTCTGCCTGTTCCGGAGGCAGAGATCGAAAACCCGCCCTCCGCGTGGGACGCAGAAGATGCGCAATACATCCGCCTGGCAGATTGCATCGAATGCGGACTCTGCATCAGCGCATGCCCGGCAGCTGCTACCTCGACTGAATATCTCGGCCCGGCCGTTCTGGCAGGAGCACAGGCAAACGGCCTGAAGCGTAATCCCGAACTGCTCCAGATCGTAGATAGCGAGGATGGCTTATGGCGCTGCCACAGCGCCTTTGAATGTACCGCCGTCTGTCCATCCTTTGTCGACCCGGCCCGGCGGATCATGGACCTGCGCAAACAGGTCGTCGGTGAACGCTTCAAACGACTGTTCCGCAAACCATAGAGAAGACTATCCATGGAAAAGCAAAAAAATTATCCTTCCCCTCTTAAATTCTGGCTGTGGTTCAACCCCATTGGGCGGCAAAGCGGCGGCTGGGCATACATTCTACAGCGCGTCACCGCGCTGGGGTTGACGCTCTATCTTTATTTGCACCTGGTTGTGCTTGGTCAGCTCGCCAAAGGTCCGAATGGCTATGACCAGTTTCTGGTCCTGGCGCACTCGCCGCTCTTTGTTTTTGGTGAGTGGCTGGTCGTGGCAGCCGGCATCCTGCACGGACTGAACGGCATGCGGGTCGCGTTGACCGCCTTCGGCGTGAGCGTCACCCGCCAGAAGCAACTCTTCTTCGGGCTGATGGCAGTTGCCGTGGTCGCGATTCTTATCTTTGGCATTCGTATGTTTACTGTGTGAGGGAGAGATCCTGATGGCGCAAAGTTCCCCTTCTCGTTATATCTCGGCTCCAAGAGCCGGTGAGAATATGTGGCTGTGGCTGGTCAAGATCATAACCGGTCCCATTCTCGTCATCCTGCTTCTGATCCATTTTGTGGTTAACCACTTTATCGCAGAGACCGGGCTTCTGACGTATGCCGATGTGATCGCCTACTATCGCAACCCGATCGTCCCGATCATGGAAATTCTTTTTCTGATCACGGTCGTCACGCATTCTTTGATCGGCCTGCGCGGCATCCTGCTCGACCTGAATCCGGCGCGCCGCCTCCTGAAAGTGCTGGATTGGGGATTTGTCATCGCAGGGATTGCAGCAATTTCCTACGGCATCTGGCTGGCTTTGGTGATTGTGTCAAAGGGCATGTAAAGTACATCAGTAATTTCATTAATAGAAAAATCGCTACCGCTCATCGTGTTTTGAGGAGCGGTAGTTTACTACAGGGTCAATTTCAAACAAATTTAGGCCGTTAGCAATAATTTCCTTTTCACGCCGTTCTTGTTATAATGCTCACAATGTTTGAAGCACGTACAAATCAGGAGTGGTTGCATGATTTGACTGCCAGCGGGGAGACTCAGGAAGCTGCAATTGCCGATCTGCGCGATCTTTTATTGCGTGCAGCTCTTTATTTTTTCAGCCGGAATTTGAACGATTTTGAAAAACATAACAGCAACGAAATCTTGCAGCGCGCCGAGGACTGCGCGCAGGATGCCCTGATCGCTGTGATGGATCATCTCCCGGATTTTCGCGGAGATAGCAAGTTCACTACCTGGGCTTATAAGTTTGCCATCAATATTGCTTTGATGGCGGTCCGCCGAGACCGCTGGAAGGGCGTTTCGCTGGATGAACTGGTCGCCTCCAGCGAAAGTAATTTCTTCCAGTGGATCATACAAGACCGGGTGGATGGAGCGGGTCCGGAAGCAGCGGCCATACAGAGCGAAGTACGCGCGTTGCTCCAGGATGTGATCAGGCATGATCTGACAGAGAAACAACGGCGTGTCCTGACACTGATGGTCTTCAATGAAGTCCCACTGGATGCAGTCGTTCAGCATCTGGGCACCAATCGAAATGCCGTGTACAAAATGCTGCACGATGCGCGCCGCAAGATCAAAATCAGTTTGCAGGCGCGGGGTTTTGAGGTAGGTGAAATGCTCAACTTATTCGGCACTTCAGGGTAAGACTTTAGATGAATCCGCAACATATCATTGATAATCAACTATGAAAAATAATCGCTTTCAACGCTGGCTACAAAGCATCTATAATACCCAGGATGAGGAGATCTCATGTACAGAGTGTTTTGATCTGCTGTCCCAATTCGTCGAAGCAGAGCTGTCGGGTACAGACCCTGCCACAAAGCTGCCCAAGGTAAAACAACACCTGGAACAGTGTCCCACTTGCCACCAGGAATATGAGACTTTACGCGACTTTCAACGCCTTGAAAATGAGGGTAACCTGCCGTCCGTCGATGACTTGCAGGATTTGATAGATTAAATCGATGGAAGGGAATCCCTGTTAGCGCTTCCACGTAGTGGAGGCGCTTTTTGTTCTGGTAAGAAAACCTAAGTTTGTGCGACAAAATGAATAGGAGACAACAATGAACATACATGACGACCCTGATGACATTGAATATAACAAAGCCATGGAATTACAGATGCGTAAAATCTCTGACGAGCAGTTCCAGAAGTTCGAAGGCTACGCTGCCGAGATCTTTTCGGCCTTCGGCATGGATGTGAACACAGCCTCCACCAAAGATACGCCACGAAGATTCATCAAAGCGCTCTTTGATGCCACGGAAGGTTATGACGGCGACCCCAAGCTGCTGCGCATTTTTGAAACCGAGTGCCGAGGCGAGCCTGATTGCCGTCTCAGCCAGGTGATGGTGGGGCCCATCCCCTTTTATGCACTCTGTGAACACCATGCCCTTCCTTTTCACGGGAACGCGTATGTGGGCTATATTGCTCATGAAAACATTATCGGCATTTCCAAGCTGACGCGCATGGTTCG
>DASTJG010000483.1:0-5415 GCA_035716785.1 Anaerolineales bacterium | reverse complement strand
AAATATTGTCATAGGTTGATTTTGTAAAGCCTGGTTCATAAATATACCGACCACATTCCGGTATTTGTCACCAATATTTTGGCGTTCTCCATACACATTGTGCGGTCGGAAAATTACATAGTCCAGATCAAACATTTCATTGCATACCCGCAGTTCTTGCTCTACGGCAAGCTTTGCAATCCCATAGGGGTCTTCAGGGTGCGGGATGGTCTCCTCGGTCATGGGTAATTCCGGGCTTGCACCATAAACCGCAATGGAGGATGTAAACACAAAACACTTAACCCCTGTATTGACCGAGGCATTGATGAGATTAATGCTTCCGATCAAATTGTTATTATAGTTAAACCGCTTTATGAAATGGCTTAGTCCCTCAGCAGCATAGGCCGCCAGATGGAATACGTAATCGAACCTTTCCGTATCGAACAAGCGGTCGACCAGAGAGGTATCGTTGATGCTGCCTTGTACGAATTTGGCGCCCGGAACTACGTTATCGACAAAGCCACCGCTGAGGTCATCCATGATAGTCACTGCATGTCCGTGTTTTACCAGTTCTTCGGCCACATGCGAGCCGATAAATCCTGCGCCACCTGTTACCAAACTTTTCTTCATAGTGTATTTCTAGCCTCCAATTGAGCGAAGAATTGCTGAATACATAATTCTATTTCTAATATCCGAAGAATAAACTTCAAAATCTCTATCATGGTTTCCCGTCAAGCACACACTGTAGCATAAAGAGCTAAAAATTCGTCGATTTCATTCCTGATCGATTTAACATTTGGTATTTTATTCACAAAAGACTGTATCTTCTCAGGATGATCGACAAGATCTTGTATGCAACTGGAAAGCTGCTCGCTACTTCCACGTTCGAAAAGCAGGCCCGATCGGTCATGTTCAACAAACTCCGCAATCCCACCCACGTTCGAGGCGATAACCGGTGTCTTACTGGCGAAGGCTTCTTGAATCACGCGCGGGTTGTTCTCATGCCATAGAGACGGGACGATCAACACATCTAATCCACTTAGAATTTCACCTAACTTTTCATGTGGGAACGGTCCATGGAAAAAGATCATTTCCGGATTACAGTTCTCGATTTGCTGAAGCCTTTGCCAATATGCCAGATTACCGTTGGGGTTGCCGAACAGGTGCAACTCAGCCTTGCCCTTCCAATCCCGCCCGCCAAAGGCTTCCAACAACACATGGACACCCTTGGTAGGAATGAACTGGCCGATATATCCAAACCGCACACGTTCGTCAGGGCTTTTGGAGGTAAGCGCATCAAGCCAGGAAAGGTCATGTCCGCTTTGAACGACTCGAATTTCTCTCCCGATGCCGCTGCGCCGCAAAGTTTGAGCAAGGTGATTCGAAGGTGCAGTCACGATATCGGCGGCGTTCAACATAGTAGCCAGGTATTCTTTCCGTTGGGCGATATCCAGTGCCAGGCCGCGCAGTCCGCGCTGACGATTGATCGTAGGAAATTTGCTCAACGCGTCGACCACGCTGGTAGCAACCGTAGCGGATGAAATCTTTTTGAGCATCTGGTATGCGCCAGAATTCCAACACAAGCATTGGATGCATTCCCTACTGGTCGTGACACCGTCACACAGGGAACCCTCGTATTTCAGCAAGCTCAATTTATGGCACACGAACCAGAAGTCGGTCAGCGTCAGCACTACGGGCAGGCTATGTTCTTTAGCCTCAGCAATGATGCTGGCGGAAAGAGTCAGGCAGGAAGTGATGTGTACAAGGTCGGGCCGCCACTCGGTCAGGCATTGACCAAAAAAGTGGGCTGTCTCAGGGTTATTGTAGAGATAACGATTGGGGTCGGGGCTTTTTTGCCAGTTCAGATGGATACGGCGAACAGGAATACCCTGAAAAACCTCGTCGCTGAATCCATTCCAGTAATTCTGGCCTTGATCCCAATTTCCTACGCATAACACCTGCACTCGATGGCCGAGTTCAAGTAACGCTTTGGCATAACCAAGAGTACGCTTTTCAGTTCCGGCAGTGTGCGTGGGAGGGAAAAAGCTGGTAGCGAGCAGGACGTTCATGGCTGCGTCCGACGGCGTAATTTAGCAAGCAAACGATTACCCAACCACGACTTAATCCAATTGCTGGATAACCTGGATGAGAACCAAAGCTCAGGTCGATATTTTCCCGCCAATCCCAAGTACTTGCGACTGAGTGCGAGTTGACCCATATTGTATGCGCACAGGCCAATGGCATAGCTGGCAGTACCGTATACCTGGCGTTTGAGTGATTGGATCCCGACATGATCAGACTGAAACGTCTCCCCTAGAAGGTTCATTATTTTGCCAGCGTTACTTTCAATATCGACTCTTTCAGTGGAACCGCGGTAACCCATGGGCTGAGTGCCGAGTGCCAACTCATAAAATGTACCCAGATCACGTGCAAGAGCTGGATCGCTTTCCAGAGCTTTCCAAAGATAATGGGCTCCACTTTGCCAATCACCCCGCCGACGCACCGAGGTCAGTACATGATAACGGTAAGTACCCCCGTAAGCCCGTCGCTTTTGTTGCGTCCACGAATGCGGTTTCCCATCATCAATGCCAAAGTGCTTCACCACAAGCGCCATGGCTGCCTGCTGCCCACCCTGAACATCGACAGACAGACTCTCTTCATGAATTCGGTAATTTACAAGGATTTCAGATAGCCCTCTAAAATAATACCCCTGCCTGAGCAAACGTATCCAAAGTTCCCGGTCCTGCAATCGCCTAAAAACTGGATCAAAATATTCTTCCGACTTGATGACTGCATAGTTCATCAGCACTGTGCTCGGAATCAGAAAATTAGCTCGCAATAAAACATCCAGCATCTCACCAGATTGCCTGGTCTGGCGTCCAAGGATCTGCGGCAGTCTTTTTCCATCCTTGTCCATCGCCTGCGCGCTGCAATAATAAATTGCAGCCCTCGGATCCTCCATTGCCAAATCGGTCATTCTTTCCAAATAGTGTGGTAACCATTGGTCATCCGCGTCCAATAGACCGATCAGATGGCCACGCGCGTTGCGGATTCCAGTATTCCGGGCCCCGGCCAACCCCTGATTTTCCTGCCGGATATAGCGAACTTCCTCTGAGAACTTGTCCACCACAGATGGAGTATCGTCAGTCGAGCCATCGTCCACGACAATAACCTCAAAGTTCTTATAGGTTTGATTCAAAACGCTTTCAACAGCAGTTGTCAGGTAAGCAGACTGATTGTAGGCAGGAATGACAACTGAGACTAAAGCTTCTTTTTTCATATCGTCAATTAACCTTGACTAGTACAGAATCCCTAAGCTGGTCAGTCAAGCGAATCATAAACACATTTAAGTTGCTCTATCACTAGCGGCCAGGAAAATTTGAGCGCCTGAGTCCGGGCTTTTTCCCCAATTTCATTTCTTTGCGATTGATTAGCGAGCAATTCTATGATCTTCTCCGCCATCTTGCGGGCATCGAACGCTGGAACAACTACAGCGCCATCCGAACCGACATAGTCACGCACAGCCCCAATATCCGAAATAACCATGGGCAAACCACAGGCCATGCTCTCCAGAACCGCATTGTTTGCAGTAGCATCGCGAAGCGGCATTACCATGAGAGAAGCGGTTTGATATAACTTGAGTAACTCTTCTTCCGAGATACCAGTGCGTGCTTCAAGGTTGGGATGTGTACCCAGTTGTGGGATGCCTTTCGGAGGCATCACGCACACAAACCTGGTTTGCGGGCGCAGATAGGAGACCAGTTCGATCACCCCTCGCAAGGTTAGAAAATCACGGTGGTTTTCACCAACGACAATACATAGATCAGGATCCCTGTCCACCGAGGATGCTGGCGGCTGATAATATTCGACATCGATCCCCAGGGGAATAAAGTGCAGCTTTTTGGGGTCCAGGAATGATGAAAAATAATCGACCTGATTTGTACCAACACAAATCAAAGCTGCTAACTGGCGTAAATGCCAATCGATCTGCTCAACTTTTTGGATTGACGATGGGATGTGATGGAATGTGGCAACGATCCGGCTGCCGCGCAGGCCGTTCAACTGTCCGGCATAATGGTAATTGCTTTCACCATATAAGAAGTGATAAATACAATCCCGTTCCGAGAGAATATGCCGGGCCACTTTGAGCTCTGCAGCGATCGCTTCACGCGTATAACCAGGCGTTCCGCGTGCCAGGCGCCAGTATAGCCTATCGCGAAGGAGCCAGCGCGGCAGAGGCTTGTTGACAGGTATAGTCTGGCTGTTTAGGAACTTCTCGCCATATTCTGTGATCCGCGAGTAGCCGGAATGTGGCGAGTGATGGCCGTGACGAAATCTTACAAAGTAGACTTTGCGTGTGCTCATCCGTTTTGCTTTTTCTCGAGAGGATAACTTGTCAGAATTCAACAGCATGGAGCGTCTTCTACCAGGCGATACCGTTGTAACGAGCTTCTAGCACGGGGGCGTTTTTGGACTTGCCGACAAGATCGATCAACACCTGATTGGCATTGAGCAGTTCAGGTATGCCAGCGAAGACCTTACCACCATGCGTTATCACCACCACGTCCGAAGCAGCCACTACTTCTTCCAGCACATCGCACATGATCGAAGCTATATGAGGCAGTTCTTTCTCGATGAAGGCTTTGTTCGCGCCTATAAGTTGTGAGAGCTGCACCTGATCGTCAAAGATCCGCACCTGGTAGCCGCGCCCGAGCAACGTTTCAGCCAGCACGATGGCCGGGCTTTCGCGTAAATCATCTGTGTTCGGTTTGAAGCTCAAACCAAGAATGGCGACCCTTTTTAATTTGGTGCGTTCTACCATACGCACAGCCAGGGCGACTTGTTTCTGATTGCTGGGCAAAATAGCATTCAGCACATTGCATTCAGCATCGACTTGCTTCGCGCGATAGGTCAGGGCGCGCACATCTTTAGGCAGGCACGACCCGCCAAAGGCAAAGCCCGGGCGCAAGTAGGCCGGTGAGATGTTTAATTGTTTATCCTGAATGAAGATATCCATCACTTCCTGTCCATCCATGTCATGCGCCTTGCAGATCTGGCCAATCTCGTTGGCAAATGTGATCTTTAGAGCATGGAAAGCATTGCAGGCATATTTGACCATTTCGGCATTCTTGATGGCCGTATGGAACAGGGGGGCTTTCACTTTAGTGTAAACACTCTCCACCTTCTCACCGCTCCGGGCATCGATTTCGCCAATGACGATGAAGCTGGGGGTGTAATAATCTTCAATAGCTGTACCCTCACGCAAGAACTCCGGGTTCATGCATATACCGAAATCTCGTCCCGCTTTCAAACCAGAGGACTCTTCAAGTATGGGAATGAGTTGATCTTCAACTGTGCCAGGCAGAACGGTACTGCGTATGACAACCACGTGATATTGTGCTTTACGCGCTAGAGCACCCCCGATTTGCCTGCAAA
>DASTJG010000482.1:0-5461 GCA_035716785.1 Anaerolineales bacterium | reverse complement strand
CAGTCCTCTGAGTGAACACCTCGTCCGTTCTGCCCGCAGGCTGGCAGGCGAGCTGAATTCCGAATGGATGGTGGTCTACGTAGAGACTCCGCAGCTGGCTGCCTTATCTGCGGAAAAACGCGAGCGGGTGAACCGTATCCTGCAACTTGCAGAAGAACTTGGTGCTCGTTCCTCCGTGCTGCCATCCAGCAGTTCCATCGCTGCTACGGCTCAAACGATCATGGACTTTGCCCGGAAAAACAATATCACGAAGATCATCGTAGGCAAGCCTTTGCGACCGCGCTGGCAGGAACTTTGGCGCGGTTCCCTGGTGGATCAACTGATCCAGAAAAGCAGGGATATCGATATTTACGTGGTGACCAGCCCCGACCGGCCTGCCATTTCAGCTGAAGAAAATCCACTGAAACTGCACAGCCCGCTTTCACGTTATGTGTGGAGTTTGATCCTGGTTATTGCCGCGACAGCATTGGGTTTTTCGATCGGAGGACGCCTGGAGCCCACGAATCTGGTGATGGTATATCTCCTGATCGTTGTGATCGCGGCTGTCTATCTGGGGCGAGGCCCCGCCATTCTTACTTCCATCCTGGGTGTGCTGGCATTTGACTTCTTTTTTGTCCTGCCGTATTTCACATTTGCTGTTTCCGATACCCAGTACATCATTACATTCGTCGCGTTGTTCCTGGTTGGCATGGTCATCAGCCAGTTGACCGCGCGGGCGCGCGAGCAGGCCGATGCTGCCCAGCAGCGGGAGGCGGAAACTGCCGAGCTGTATGACCTTAGCCGTGACCTGGCTGCCGCGGCTGATTTGGACGTGATCCTTCGCTTCCTGATCCAGCACTGTGAGCAGACATTCGAGCGGGAGATCGTTGTACTGTTGCCTGAAGCGAATCGCCTGGTACCGCGCCTCGCCAGCAGCGGATTGGAGCTGAGTGATGAAGAAATCGCGGTCGCAGATTGGGTGTATCGGCGCAGCGAACCGGCCGGACGCCATACCAATACATTACCTGCGGCTCAATTGCGCTATCTGCCGCTCAAGACTGCTCAGGATGTAGTCGGTGTGCTGGGTGTGGGAAAACCGGGCACGGCTGAACGTGACCTTACGCCCGCGCAGCGCCGTCTGATGGAAGCCTTCGCAAACCAGGCAGCACAGGCCATCGAGCGGGTGAAACTTGCCGAAGAGGCCCGCCAGATCAAACTCCTGCAGGCCGCTGAAAGATTACAGAACGCTTTGCTCAACTCGATTTCCCACGATCTGCGCACGCCGCTTGTTTCGATCACCGGCGCGCTGACCAGCCTGGATGAACAATCCGATTCATTGGATGAGGACAATCGCCAAAGCCTGATCGTGACTGCCCGAGAAGAAGCCGACCGTTTGAATCGGCTTGTCGGCAACCTGCTTTCGATGACGCGCATCGAAAGCGGCGCCATCAAACTGCATTGCGAGCCTGGCGATATCCAGGATGTGATCGGCACGGCTCTCGAACAACTCGGCAAACGCGTGGCGGATCACGAGATCAGGGTGAGTGTCCCCGATGATTTTCCGCTTGTCTCCATGGATTTCACCCTCATCGTTCAGGTCGTCGTGAATTTATTGGAGAACGCGGTCAAGTACTCGCCCAAAGGTTCTTTGGTTGAAGTCTCCGCGTCACTGCTGGGCGACAAAGTCCGCCTCGATGTCGCGGACCGAGGGGTGGGCATCCCGCCCGAGGACCTGACGCGCGTCTTCGACAAGTTCTACCGTGTCCAGCGCCCGGAGAGCGTCAGCGGGACGGGCCTGGGACTCTCCATCAGCAAAGGGATTATCGAAGCGCATCATGGTACTATTTATGCGCGTGCCCGGGCGGATGGCGGAACGGTTGTCAGTGTGGAACTGCTGCTGGACAGCAAACAGGAGTAATGCCAATGACAGAAGCGGGACAACGGATTCTGGTTGTCGATGATGAGACGTCGATCCGGCGCTATTTGCGTGCCGCGCTGAGTGCACAGGGGTTTGCCGTCTATGAAGCTGCCAATGGACAGGAAGCGATCAACGGTGTTGTCTCCAATCATCCCGATCTCATTATCCTTGATCTCGGTTTGCCCGACTTCGACGGCATCGAAGTAACGCGCCGTCTGCGTGAGTGGTCGCAAACGCCCATCATCATCCTCTCCGTTCGCGAAGCGGAGAACGACAAGATCGCCGCCCTGGACGCGGGCGCAGATGATTACCTGACAAAGCCTTTTGGCACCGGTGAACTCATGGCGCGCATGCGGGTTGCGCTGCGACGTGTGACCAATATGCCTGATGAACCTGTTTTCCAGGTTGATGATCTGAAAATGGATACATCCCGTCGTCTTGTTACCGTGGGTGATGATCAAATTCCGTTGACGCCAACCGAATACGAAATTTTGCGGTTGCTTTTACAGAATGCGGGAAAAGTGCTCACACACCGCCAACTGCTCAGGCAGGTCTGGGGAACAGCGTACGAAAGCGAAATGCACATTCTGAGGGTGAACATCAGCAACCTGCGCCGCAAGATCGAACCCGATCCATCCCGCCCTCATTACCTGCTGACCGAGCCGGGCGTGGGCTATCGGATTCGGGTGTAGTCATCCATCTCATGGGGGTACACAATGATTACAAGTTCAAGTCTGGCATTTCTTGCTTTTACAAATTCAGGGCATTGTGTTAAACTGAAAGTGCTTTCATTTCACCTTTCATTCGAGGATCCACTATGCCTGCGCCTAAAAAGCCTACCATCTACGATGTTGCCAAACATGCCGGAGTGAGCATTACAACTGTCTCCCGCATGCTCAATGCCCCGGACAAAGTTAATTCCAAAACTCGAGAGAAAGTACTGGCTGTGATCGATAAATTGGGTTTTGTGCCCAAAGCGGAAGCTCGAGCGCGGGCCATGCAGCATACTGGGCGCATCGGTGTGATCAGCCCTTTCTTTACTGCGCCATCTTTTATACAGCGGCTGCGCGGGATTGCTGAGACTTTATCCCCTGAGAATTACGAATTGGTCATTTATACCGTCGATTCCAACGATCATTTACAGGGATATCTTTCCAGCCTGCCATTGACCGGCAACCTGGACGGGCTCATCATTCTTTCTCTGCCAATTGGCGAGAATGAAGTGCGCCGCCTCATAGACCATGGTTTGCCCACCATACTCATTGAATACCCACATCCCAAATTGAACTGCGTTGAGATTGACGACGCGGAAGGTGGTTATATGGCAACCACCTATTTGCTGGGAAAAGGCCATCGCAGGATCGCCTTTTTAGGCGACACAGATTTGCCTGAGTATTCCATTCACCCCGTGAGTTTACGTCTAAGTGGGTTTCGGCGGGCGCTGAAAGAGGCTCGGATCAAGCTGCCTGACACGTTTGTTCGTCTCGCCCCCTATTCGCAGGAACAAACGCGCAAGGTTGCCAAAGAGCTTTTGAATCTGCCTGATCCACCGACTGCCATTTTCGCCGCCACGGATTTCCAGGCATTGGGGGTGCTCAAAGCTGCACGCCAGTTGCATATCAAGGTGCCGGAACAGCTGGCCGTAATTGGTTTCGATGATCTGGATATGGCTGAATATGCCGACCTCACAACCATTTCCCAGCACCTGGACGAGTCGGGTAGGTTGGCGGTGGAAATATTGCTTGCCCAGATCGGATCGCCTTCCAGACCACCCAGGCATGTCAAGCTTCCCCTGACATTAATAGAGCGCCAAACTGCATAAAAATTGGATATTGACTCTGCCATTGAAAAATTGTATACTTGTTATGAAAGTGCTTTCAGGATACCACTAACAGAAAGGCTGCGCTTTCTTCCGATGTTCAAGTTTCAGGAGGTCTGACTTAATCCAAATTCAAAAGACAAAATCCCGCCCCGTATCAAATCCATCTGCAAATGTATCAATGTATATAAGGAGAAAGAGAAATGAATAGGAAATCCGTGTTATGGTCTTTGGCAAGCCTGCTGGTTTTGACATCTATGCTCCTTTCTGCCTGTGGGTCCCCAGCGACAACTGCTGCCCCGGCCGCAACCGAGGCTCCCGCCACGGAGGTGGCGACCGAGCCCCCCGCTGCAACAGAGGCACCGACGGAGCCGTCGGCAGCGGCCGGCCCGAGCTGCGGAACAGATCCTGTGGTACTCAAGGCATCCTTCGAGACCGGGTTCGACATCCCCTTCAAGCTTGCTGAAGAGTTCACCAAACAGTACCCGAACGTCACCTGGGACATCAGCCAGGACCAGTTTGCAAACCTGATCAATTCGACGCCGCTTGTACTCGCGAGCGACAATGCGCCAGATCTGCTCCGGTTACCGACGATGGTCTCATTCGCCAAGGATGGGTTACTGTTGAACCTTGACCCCTACGCCACTGCTTTTGGATGGAACGACTGGCCGGTGCCGCAGCTTAACCAAAACCGCATTGACGCCGACGGCGTGCGCGGCTCCGGCACGCTCTATGCGATGGGACTCAACTACAGCCTGACCGGCATCTTCTACAACAAGGAACTGGCGGCCCAGATCGGCATGACCGAACCGCCCAAGACGCTGGCTGAGTTCGATGATCTGCTTGCGAAAGCCAAAGAAGCCGGACTCCAGCCAATCATGCAATGGGGCAGCGCCAAGAGCGGCATGGGGCTTGCCTTCCCGCTCCAAAACCTCATGGCAGCCTATGGCCCGGTCGGGCCCATCAACGACTGGATCTTCCAGAAGCCGGGCGCGACGATCGACACCCCGTCGAACCTCGAAGCTGCCAAGCACCTCGAGCAGTGGATCAAGAACGGCTACTTCCCGCCCGACATCAACGCCATCGAGTACACCGACGCCGCCGCCCGCTTCGGTAAGGGTGAAGGGGTCTTCACCTTCAACGGTGACTGGCAGAATGCCGGATACGACAAGGACCTGCCGGGAAATGTTGGATTCTTCCTGATGCCGCCTGCTGAGGCCGGTGGTGGTTATGCAGCCATGTCTGCTCCATTGACTTTTGGTATAGCAGCCAAGGCGAAGAACCCGGACTGCGCCGCGTTCTTCCTTAACTGGGTCGCCACGAACCCCAAAGCTCGCGAGATTGATGTTGCTGTCGGCGGTTCCAACCCCGGCGGGCCGGCGGATGCCACCATGCCTTCCGTCACCGCGGGCTCGGTCACAAACGAGACGCTCGCTGCCGGACCGGTGATGGGTGCAGACGGCGGAGCGATGGACTTCATCGCCAACGCAACAAGCTCCATCTTCGCCCAGGGCTGGACGCCTGAACTTCAGAAGATGGTCGGCGGACAGCAGGACGCTGCCGGTCTGCTCAAAGCCGTTCAGGAAGAATACGAGCGGGAACTCGCGCAACAGTAGTGGTGAGTGCCGCAGGGTGATGCCTGCGCCTGCCAGATAGGTGTGACTAGATGACGACATTAGATAATCGTCCTGCGGCTCTCTCGGTCTCCCGGCGGACCCACATCAATAAACGGGCCCGCCGGGAGA
>DASTJG010000481.1:0-4880 GCA_035716785.1 Anaerolineales bacterium | reverse complement strand
AATTCCTGCGTTCGCTTTTAAACGATGGGGCGTCTGCGCTGCTCAAAGGGATGCAGTCGTGGATGTGGGTACCCCTGGCGGTGAAAGGCCGCATTATCGGCGGAGTGGGTGTGGCGCATGAGAAGCAGAATTACTTCACGTCCCATCACGCGGACCTGGCGCTCAGTGTAGCCAACCAGGCCGCAATCACCATGGTCAATGCGGAACTCTATGGACATGCGCAGGCGCTGGCGGTCCTGGAGGAACGCCAGCGCTTGGCGCGCAACCTGCATGATGCCATCAACCAGTCACTCTTTTCCGCGGGGCTGATCGCCGAAGTCCTGCCGCGCTTATGGGAACGAGATCAGGTGGAGGCGCGGCGCTCACTCGAGGACTTGCGCAGGTTGACGCGTGGTGCCATGGCTGAAATGCGCGCCCTGTTGGCCGAACTGCGCCCTTCAACCCTGACCGATGCCGAACTGGGCGATCTGCTGCACTTGTTGGGAAATGCGTTCACCGGACGTACAAATATCCCGGCCAAGGTAACCGTGGTGGGACAAGGCGCCCTACCCGCTGATGTACAGGTGGCAATTTACCGTGTCTGCCAGGAAGCGCTGAATAACGTTGCCAAACACGCCGCGGCCAACACTGTGGCGATCCATCTCAAGCACAAACGGACTGCCATCGAATTGAGTATCCGTGATGACGGGCAGGGTTTTGATCCTGAACGGACCGCCTCCGGTCACTATGGTTTGAGCATGATGCAGGAGCGCGCCGAAGCAGTGGGTGCACGATTATCCATTACAAGCCAGCCCGGTCACGGCACCGAACTCACCATCCACTGGAAAGAAGCTGGAAAAAAGGAGGACCCATGACAGATTCTACCCAAGCCATTCGTGTTATGCTGGTTGATGATCACACAATGGTCCGGCGGGGACTGGCAACCTTCCTGAAGGTTTTTGATGACCTGCAGCTGGTGGGCGAAGCCGCAAGTGCTGAAGTTGCCATCCAGTTCTGTGCTGAGGTCCTGCCGGATGTGATCCTGATGGATATGGTCATGCCCGATATGGACGGGGCAGCCGCGACCCGCCTCATCCGCCAGCAGTTTCCGCAGATACAGGTCATCGCACTGACATCCTTCAAAGAGGGAGACCTGGTGAAGAACGCCCTGGAAGCCGGAGCGATTGGCTACCTGCTCAAGGATGTCTCTGCGGATGAACTTGCGCAGGCGATCCGCGCTGCCCATGCCGGTCGCGCCACGCTCTCCCCCGAGGCCGCGCAAGCCCTGGTCGAGGCAGCCAATCAACCCTCGACGCCCGGACTCGACCTGACGGAGCGCGAGCTGGAAGTCCTGGCGCTGATGGTGGAAGGGCTGAACAATACGCAGATCGCCGGCAGGCTGACCGTCAGTCCATCCACGATCAAATCGCATGTCAGCAATATCCTGTCCAAATTAGGGGTTGCCAGCCGTACCGAAGCAGTCACCCTGGCGCTGCGTAACCGCATCCTGCCCTAACCCCCTCCGTCCTTCACTGCGGGGCACTTCGCGGACACCTCCCCCAACTGGGGGAGGCAAATATTCCCCAACCGAGGGATGTGGCGGGGCCGTATTCCTTATAGAATGAGAAGAGTAAGCATTCCCTTTTCATCTCTTTTGGAGGAGACCACAATGAACCTGATCAAAGTATCTGCCACTTCCCGGACAGCAGCGGTTGCCGGCGCGATTGCGGGCATCGTTCGTGAACATCATCGGGCAGAGATCCAGGCGATCGGTGCGGGAGCGGTCAATCAGGCCGTGAAGGCGCTTGTCGTTGCAACGGGTTATCTTCGGCTCGACGGGATCCATGTGCGCTGCGTGCCTGAATTTGCGGATGTGACTATCGAAGATAAGGTGCGAACTGCCATCAAACTGGTCGTCGAGCCGGGAGATGCCCCCAATTCTTCTGCGGCCGATGTGACCGATATGGTGAGAACGGTCCTCAAGCCGATCGTTAAACCGTAGCGCTCGTCCAACATTCTTGAGAGAGCATAATTAAGTCTCCTCCAGATTAAAATTGACGTAGGGGGTAAGTGCGAAAACGTCAGTACAAATATTATGAATGAGATCTTAATACAAACTCTCTTTGCGCGTTCGCTAAAGCCTGGTTGATAAGAACAGGTAGGCATCTGACACCGGTTGAAAAACCAGTAGGGAAAGTCGAAATGGTCGATGTACAAAAAATAAAAACTTCAGAACTTCGTTATCGCCGCCTCTTCGAAGCTGCCCAGGATGGGATCTTGATTCTGGACGCCGAGACAGGCACGATTACGGATGTTAATCCATTCCTGATCAAAATGTTGGGGTATTCGCGTGAAGAGTTTTTAAAAAGAAAACTTTGGGAAGTGGGGGCGTTCATGGATGTTAAAGCTAGCCAGGAAGCCTTCGAAGCTCTGCAGAAGAACGAGTACATTCGCTATGATGACCTGCCCCTTAAAACCAAAACCGGCAAGCTGATCGACGTGGAATTTGTCAGCAACGTCTATTTGGTGGATGGCGAAAAAGTCATCCAGTGTAATATCCGTGATATCACTGAGCGTAAGCAAGCGCAGGATGCGCTGCTTAAGAGTCAGGCACTCCTGCGCGAGCAATCCGTCCGGGACCACCTCACATGTTTATTTAACCGGCGTTACCTGGAGGAAACCCTGGAGCGTGAATTGCTGCGAGCCGTTCGTAAGCAACTTTCCATGGGGATCATCATGCTGGATGTGGATAATCTCAAGCAATTCAACGATACCTGGGGTCATGCCGCGGGCGATGAAATCCTGCGTGAATTGGGCAGCCTGCTGCTCAGGCAGACACGTGGAGAGGACATTGCCTGCCGTTATGGCGGCGATGAATTCATCCTTGTCCTGCCCGATGCCTCGCGGGAGATAACACGCGAGCGCGCCGAGCTGATCTGTGAGTATGCCAAGCTTTTCCACCTCCAATTCGAAGGGCATAGCCTCGCAGCGGTGACCCTCTCGCTCGGCGTCGCAGTCTTCCCGGAACATGGCGTTACGAGTACGGGGATCTTGAGGGCTGTCGATGCGGCCCTTTATCGTGCCAAACACGAAGGCCGCGGCCGGGTCGTTGTGGCGTAACAAGGACCTCCCCAAGTGGCAGAGAGACTCCCCAGATGATGGATGTAGCTGGGGAATGTTTCCCTTACGATGAGTAGATGAGGGAGAATGGATATTTGTTGTTAATCATGGAGGCTTCATATTGAACCATCAAAATCAAAGCGGAAAAGTACCTGCTTCCAGACGTCGGGGCAGAGGTTGTTTAATTTGGCTTGGCGCAAGCTTGGCTGCCTTACTGGGTCTCATGCTCGTGGGGTATATTTACGAGCCTATAGCAGAAGCTGCTGATGCTAAGGCATATCCGCCGCCGGGTCAGTTAGTGGATGTTGGTGGTTATCGCCTGCACATCAACTGTACCGGCACTGGAAGTCCTACCGTTGTGATCGAGGCGGGATGGGGGGATTGGTCAACATCATGGGGAGGATATGTACAACCGGAAGTGGCGAAGACGACACGGGTTTGTACATATGATCGAGCTGGCATGGGCTGGAGCGAAGCAGGTCCACTTCCACGCGATGCGACGCAATTCGCAAAGGAACTGCATGCCTTGCTGCAAGCGGCCAATGTCCCAGGACCTTATGTCATGGTCGGGCATTCGCTCGGCGGCTTTCCCGTACGTGTATTTGTGCACGACTATGCAGCAGAAATTGCCGGGGTTGTGTTGATCGAATCGATGAATCCCAAACAATTTACCCAATCGCAAATCGAGATACGGTCTCAGTCGGACACACAATCGCAGCCATTTTCCTTTCAAGCCGCATTGGCTCGTTTCGGAGTCATTCGCTTGCTTGTGAAGCTGCCCGGAATTGCTCCCAGTGTACCAGCCAATGAGGAAGCCTATTATCCGCTATATATTCGCCCACAATCCTTCCAAACTACTACGAACGAATCTCAAGGGATGCCAGCCGCTGGAGCGCAAGCAGCTGCTGTGAAGAGCTTTGGTGATCTGCCATTGATCGTTCTGACCGCCAAACTGAATAACACTCCAGCCTGGCAGGAGTGGCAGACTGAATTGCTCCAGTTATCATCCAATAGCCAGCAGTTGTTTGCAGAAAACAGCGGTCATAATATTCAAGTTGAAGAGCCGAACGCTGCAGTCGCGGCAATCGTCCAGATGGTTGGGCAGGTCCGTCAGGCGGTGAAGAAATAGCGAGAAGGATCATATGAAAGGATTCTAATGAAAGCGATTGTATATACAGAATATGGATCACCGGAAGTTCTTCAGCTCCAAGAGGTAGTCAAACCTACTCCAAAGGAGGATGAAGTATTGGTAAAAATTTACGCGGCATCCGTAAACGCTGCCGACTGGCATCTTATGAGAGCGGAGCCGTTCCTGGCGCGGCTGGAGAATGGGCTTCTAAAACCCAAAAACACGAAGCTCGGCGCGGATGTAGCCGGGCGCGTTGAAGCGATTGGTAGAAACGTAACGCAGTTTCAAGTAGGTGATGAGGTATTTGGGGGCATGCCCTTAAATGAGTTGGGCGGTTTTGCCGAGTATGTCTGTGCTAAGGAAGATGCATTGGCGTTGAAACCGGCCAAGATGACATTCGAGCAAGCAGCCGCCGTCCCATTAGCGGCATTCACTGCTTTGCAGGGTCTGCGCGACAAAGGACAGATTCAGCCAGGGCAAAAGGTTCTGATCAATGGTGCGTCTGGTGGTGTGGGGACCTTTGCGGTGCAGATTGCCAAATCCTTCGGGACTGAAGTCACTGGCGTATGCAGCACGCGCAATTTGGAGATGGTGCGCTCGATTGGCGCAGACCAGGTCATTGATTACACGAAAGAAGAATTCACCCAAACTG
>DASTJG010000480.1:0-4031 GCA_035716785.1 Anaerolineales bacterium | reverse complement strand
AATGCTATGACTGTACTTACACCTGAGACCGATAAGGTATCAAACACTGGTGGCGAGCGCCTGCTTCACGAATTGCCGCGTGAAAAACTGGCCTGGATGCTGCAGCGGATGTGCGAGATCCGTTACTTTGAAGAGAAAGCGGAAGATCTGTATATCCGCGGCTTGGTGCACGGCACCATGCACCTTTCCATCGGAATGGAAGCCGGTTCCGTTGGCAGTATTGCCACGCTGCGCCAGGATGATCTGATCATCCATCACCATCGCGGGCATGGACATACGATCGCCAAGGGCGCGGACCTCACGATCATGATGGCAGAGTTTATCGGGAAAGAGACCGGCTACTGCCGCGGGCGCGGCGGCTCGATGCACATTGCCGACATCCCCGGAGGCAATTTGGGCGCGACCGGTGTGGTGGGAGGCGGAATTCCCACCGCGGTGGGAATTGCCTTGGCCCTGCAAATGCGCCGCTCGGACAAAATCCTCCTATCCTATTTTGGAGATGGTGCCTCGAACGAAGGCGAGTTCCACGAGTCGCTGAATATGGCCTCGGTCTGGAAGCTGCCGGTGGTGTTCATCTGCGATAACAACCAGTATGGCATGTCGATGCACACGTCGCGCTCGATGAACGTCGAAAAGATTTCGATTCGTGCTGCCAGCTACGGCATCCCCGGCGTGACGGTGGATGGCAACGATGTACTTGCCGTCTATGAAGCGGTGCTGGAAGCCGGAGCGCGCGCACGCAACGGAGAGGGTCCGTCCCTGGTTGACTGCCTGACGTACCGCTGGCGCGGACATTCGAAGAGTGACCGCAATCTTTACCGGACAAATGAGGAAATCGAGGAATGGAAGCAGAAATGCCCCATTCGGCGCTTCAAGCAGGTCCTGGTCGATGCTGCGATCATGACAAGCGACGAAGTTGAGGGGATCGACCAGGCAGCCAAAACGGCGATCGATCGCGCCGCAGAGGAAGCCCAGACCTTCCCGGAACCATCGCCGGAAAACATGGAAGACGAGGTATATGCCCCATGACCGTTGAGACAAAACGCGAAATTACCTATCTCGAAGCCCTGCGCGAGGCGATGACGCAGGAGATGCGGGCTGATAAAGAAGTCTTTCTCATTGGAGAAGATGTCGGCACATACGGCGGCGCCTTCGGCGTCAGCAAGGGCATGTTGGAAGAGTTTGGGGTTGAGCGCGTCCGCGATACGCCCATCTCCGAAGCGGCGATTGCCGGCGCGGCGACAGGCGCGGCATTGATGGGGATGCGACCGATCATGGAAATCATGTTCATGGATTTCCTGACGATCTCCATGAACCAGCTGGTGAACGCAGCCGCCAAGATGCGCTTCATGTTTGGCGGCAAGTGCAGCATCCCCATGGTCATCCGCGCTCCCTCCGGTTCCGGCACCGGCGCAGCAGCCCAGCATTCGCAAAGCCTGGAAGCCTGGTTCGTGAACGTGCCGGGCATCAAAGTTGTGGCGCCCTCCAGCCCATACGATGCCAAAGGATTGCTGGTCACTGCGATCCGGGATAACAACCCGGTCCTGTTCATGGAGCACAAACTGCTGTATCGCATGAAGGGATCGGTGCCGGAAGAATCGTATAGCATCCCGCTCCAATCGGCAGAAGTCAAGCGTGAAGGCCGTGACCTCACGATCGTGGCGTACTCGATCATGGTGCCGCGTGCGCTGGAAGCGGCCGAAAAGCTGGCAGCCGAAGGCATCGAAATAGAAGTGGTCGACCCGCGCTGCCTGAAGCCCCTGGATACAGAGACGATCATCCGCTCGGTATCTAAGACCGGCCGCGTACTGATCGCACATGAAGCGCCGACTACCGGCGGCTTCGGCGGGGAACTGGCCGCCGTGATCGCGGCAAGTGAAGCGTTTGATTTTCTCGATGCCCCCATTCGCCGCATCGCCGGTCGGGATATTCCGATTCCCTATAACCGGACTCTCGAACGCGCGGCAGTGCCCCAGGTGGAAGATATTGTCGCGGCGGCGCGAGCATTGGCGCAGGAAGGAAAGTAGTCATGGCGACCGAAGTCATCATGCCGAAAGTCGATATGGTCATGGAAACGGGCACCTTTGTGGAGTGGCTCAAGCAGGAAGGCGAGCACGTCAATAAGGGGGACCCGCTCTTCGTGATCGATACCGATAAAGCTGCCATTGAAATGGAATCACCGGCCGATGGGATCCTCTCGGGCGTCCGCGCCAAGCTCAATGATGTTATTCCGGTCACGGAAGTGATCGCTTATATCCTGGCCCCCGGGGAAGAGCTGCCCGGCAAGCCCGTACCGCAGCAGGTCGTCACGATCCCGGCTCCGCAAGCCGCCCCTGCACCGGAACCCGCGCTAGCCGTCGCCGTTGCGAATGCGCCCGCGGAAGGCAAAGTTCGCGTCACTCCGGTTGCGCGGCGACTGGCACAGGAACTACGCCTCGACCTCACTCAGATCGCCGGACGCGGCCCCAAAGGACGTATCCATAAAGCGGATGTATTGGCCTTCCGGGAATCGCAATCGGCAGTGGAGCACCGGGTTGTTCCGGTAGCTGCCCCGGCTCCGATCGTGTCCGCGCCCTCTGCAACGCCGATTCCTGCCGGCCAACCGGCGCGGATTCCTCTTCCGGAGGCGCGTCGAAAACAGGTCCTGCCATTGACCGGCGCGCGTAAGATCATCGCCGAACGGATGGCGTACAGCACCTCGACCATCCCGCACTTCACAGTGTCGCTGCATGTGAACATGACCGAAGTGATCCGTTTGCGTGAACAGGTCCTGGAACCATTACAAGCGCAGACCGGCCAACGCGTATCCTTCACTGCCATCCTGGCGCGTGCGGTCACCACAGTGCTGCCGCATCATCCGTATATGAACGCTTCGCTTTCCGATGGCAATCTCATTCTTTGGGAGGATATCCATCTGGGCATTGCCACCAGCGTGGAAGAAAACCTGATCGTGCCTGTGATCCGTGAGGCACAAAGCAAGAACCTGGGACAGATCGTCACAGCCCTGGCGGACTTGACCGACCGCGCCCGGAACCGGCGCCTGACGCCTTTAGAAATGACAGGCAGTACCTTTACCATCTCGAACCTTGGGATGTTTGGCATCGAGTCATTCACTGCCATTATCAACCCGCCGGAGTCAGCGATCCTGGCAGTCGGCAAGCTGGTGGATACACCCGTCAAGAATGGGGACGGCTTTACTGCCTTCCGCCCCATGATCCAGTTGACCGTTTCTGCCGATCATCGCATCCTGGATGGTGTGGCTGCGGCGCGCTTCCTGGATGAACTGAAATCAACGTTGGAAAATCCATACCTGCTGATCTGATACAAACTCCAATGACCAGCATCGTCGCTCCACCCTCGACATCCCAAATGGATTCTATGCAACAACTTTCAAAGATCACTCATCTGATCATCGATATGGACGGTGTCCTTTACAGAGGCAACCGCGCCATGCCCCGCTTATCTGAGTTCTTTGCCTTCCTGCGGGAACGCTCGATCTCCTTTATCCTGGCAACCAATAATTCGACTTCCACTCCTCAGCAGTATGTGGACAAGCTGGGGCGCATGGGGGTGACGGTATCGCCCTCCGAAATCCTCGTTTCAGGTCAGGCGACCGCGCGGTTCCTGAGGCGTGAATATCCGTGCGGGACGCGCGTCCACGTCTTTGGGATGAACGCCCTTAAACAGGCACTGACCGACGAGGGGTTTGTTTTGGCTGATGATCAGGTTCAATTGGTGGTTGCCAGCATGGACCGTGAGTTGACGTATGACAAACTGAAGCGAGCAAGCCTGTTGATCCGTGCGGGCGCGCGCTTTATCGCAACCAATCTCGATCCAACCAATCCAGCAGAAGAAGGGCTGCTGCCGGGGACCGGCTCGATGATCGCGATTCTCGAGACGGCTTCCGGCGTGAAGCCACAGGCAATTGGCAAACCGGAACCGATCATGTACCAGCTCGCCATGGAGCAGATGCATGCTCAGCCTGAATCCACGGCTGCGATCGGGGACCGTGCCGATACAGACATCTTGGG
>DASTJG010000479.1:0-15843 GCA_035716785.1 Anaerolineales bacterium | reverse complement strand
GTTTGCCATCAGTCAGCCAATCGGATTCATCATTGCGTTGATCGGTCTGATGGGGAAATTGGAATTGCCGCCCTTCGATGCACCGGAGGCCGAGACGGAAATCGTCGCGGGCGCATTGACCGAGTACAGCGGCCGCGGCCTGGCGATGTTCAAAATCGGAAAATCGGTGGAACTGATCGTCGGCATCACCCTGGTGTCCGCGTTCTATCTGGGCGGGCTGCATGGTATTTTGCCGTTCCTGGTCAAGACACTCGGTGTGCTCTTCCTCATGGCAATGCTCCAGAGTCTGCTCACCCGCCTGCGCATCGACCAGACGGTCGGTCTATGGTGGCGTTTCGGGACGATCCTGGTGCTGGCGCAGATTGTGATCATGATTTTATGGAAAGGTGGTCTCCTATGAGAATAGGTACGATGTTCAAGGATGTGGTCAAGTCACTTTTTACCAAGTCATCGACTCAACTATATCCTGTCGAAAGAATTGCTCCTCCCGAGCGTTATCGCGGCATCCTTTCCTACAATCCGGCCCTTTGCACAGGCTGCAGCTTGTGCGTCAAGGATTGTCCCGCCGACGCCATCGAACTGGTTATCCTCGATCGGGCCGCCAAGCGCTATGTAGTGAAATATCGCATGGACCGCTGTATCTACTGCGGACAATGTGTGGTCAACTGCAAGTTCAAGTGCATCGGTATGTCCAATCAGGACTGGGAGCATGCGTCCCTGGATCAAAACTTTATGGTTTATTATGGAAAAGAACGCGACATTGCCAGCTACCTGGAAAACAACGCTAAGGCTCCTGCTGCAAAAACTGGCAGCTGAATCCGGGCAGCATCCACGAGTCGCGGTGCTGGGGATCGGGAACACTTTCCGTTCCGACGACGCGGCCGGGGTGCTGGTCGCGCGGGCGCTATCTCGGCGTGTATCGGATAATGCTCACTTGCTCGTTTGTGAAGCGGGTCATGCACCGGAAAACAAGACCGCGGAAGTACGCAAGTTTGCTCCGGACCTGGTGCTGCTGATCGACGCCGCCGACTTAGGCAAAGCACCTGGCACGGTGGAATGGATCTCGGAAGAAGACATTGACGGCATGAGCGCCTCGACCCACAGCCTGCCACTTTCCATGCTGGCGCGTTATCTGAAATTGGAGATTGGCTGTGAAGTCAACCTGCTGGGCATCCAACTGGCGTCGAATGAGGTCGGGGAAACCATCAGCCCGGAGGTTTTACAGGCGGTGGAGGAAGTGGCCGCAGGACTGGATGAAATCATCTGCGATTGTATATCAGTGAGTTCTCTGACATAATTCGTTTCACAAACAAGTACTTTATGAAAAAGGGCATGCAGGTGTCCTTTTTTTTGATTCATCTGATTTCTTCTTGCCGCGAATGGACACGAATCCCCGGCACCGACCCGTGATTTGCTTGGCAAATCAGGCGGTGTCGCTCGATTTTTTTAAACTTATTCGCGTTAATTCGTGCAATTCGCGGCTAAAAAGTTTCACAAACGGGTATTAGGGAGATTCCCACTTGCAGGATCGGGGATTAATAGATATGGTAAGTATCATCAGGGTTAAAAGATCAACTGGGAGGCAGCCTAGTGCTGCCTCAGATGTTCGTGCAGGAATATACATCTACTGATGAAGTTAGGAGGCAGACATGAAGTTGAAAACGTTACTGGTTAGCATGGGGCTGGGGGCTGGATTGATGTACTTCTTCGATCCGCAGCATGGGGAACGCAGGCGCACAATGGTACGCGACAAGGCGAATCGGTTCGTGAACAACCTGGATGAGTCGATTGATGTGGCGATGGAAGACGCTCGAAATAGAGCGCGCGGCGTCCTCTCGGAAATGACCGCCAGATTGAGCGACCAGGACGCTCCCGATTGGATCCTGGAGGAGCGGGTGCGCTCCAACCTCGGACGTTTGGCCCGCCATGCGCGTGCCGTGACAGTCACCGCGGATGGCGGTCGCATCGTCTTGAGCGGACCGGTCCTGCACGAGGATGAGGAGGCCATCGTGAAAGCCGCCATTCGGACGCGTGGCGTCCACGGCGTGGACAACCGCCTGCAGGTGGTCGATAACCCGCAGGATATTCCCGCGCTGCAAGGCGTGCCAGCCTCCCGGCGGGAAGCTCGCCCCGAATGGGCCCAGCGCAACTGGTCACCTGCGACGCGTTTGTTGAGCGGCGTAGGCGGCAGCCTGTTGACCCTCTACGGCATGACCCGGCATGGGATCGTCAAACCTGTTTTGAGTACGGCTGGGCTCGTCCTGACCGCGCGCGGCGTGACCAACCTGGATACCCGCAGCCTGTTGGGTCTCGGCATGGGCGAAAATGCGATCCGGGCCAATAAAGCCATCAATATCTTTGCTCCCGTGGATGAGGTCTATCGCTTCTGGCGCAACTTTGAGAACTTCCCCCTCTTCATGAATCACGTCAAGGAGATCACAGTCCGCGAGGATGGAGTATCCACCTGGAGGGTGAAGGGACCCGCCGACTCGACGGTCGAGTTCCAATCCCGCGTGACGCAGGATATTCCCAACGATTCGATCGCCTGGGAAACCCTGCCCGACTCTCAGGTTCACAGTTCCGGTTTTGTTCGCTTTGACGAGAACCGGGATGGCAGTACCCGCGTCACGGTTCAGATGAGCTACGTGCCGCCCGCCGGCGCGGTAGGTCACGCAGTCGCCCAACTCTTCGGGGTCGATCCGCGCCAGGCAATGCACGAAGACTTGATCCGGCTGAAATCGCTTTTGGAGGAGGGTAAGACATCCACGGATGAGGGAACGGTGGAATACACGGATACAATGAGTGACGACTAACAGGAGGAACGCCCGAGAAGTTTTTCGGGCGTTCCTGTTCCAGAATGACAGTGGCGCTCTAGCGCCACTTTTTATTTCTCCCGATTGCAAATGCTATAATTCCACTATCCTGCTTGGATGAGAAACCTCAATGAAGAACCTTCTTTCCAGAAAATGGCTGCAGAATCTCACAGATCAACAAAAGGATGTGTTGCTGGGTCTCTTTATTCTTTTGGTCGTTGCAGTCGTTTATTATTTCCAGTGGGCTTATTACCTGACCGGGCTGGAAGGAAGTAAAGTAAACATTGATCAACCGGAGAAATATTTCTGGTGGGCAAATGATTCTCGCAGCTATCGTGCTGCAGGTGAATGGCTGTTTGGACGCGATCACAACACCGCAATTGCAGGCCGCCCGTGGCTCTATCCGCTTTTCCTAGGGCTGGCGCGCACGCTTTTCGGAGGTGGCACAGAAAGCGCCGTGTGGATCCTCCAGTTTTTGATGTGGCTGAGCAGCGGGGCTTTGATTTACCTGGGGCTTCAAAACACAGCCCGATCCACAGTTCTCAGCATACTTGGAGCAGGCTTTTTCTACTCACATCCCTCCCCATTGATCCTCACCTTCCATGGCATGACGGAGACACTGAACTTTCTTTTGATCTCCGCCTTTTGCTGGGTACTGACGACCACATTGAAGAACCGCATTTATTATGCTGTCCTGTTGATCGCCCTTGCAACCGTTACAAAACCAGTATATTTGTTGTTTCTTATCCTGTTGGTCGTCTACGTCATCGTGCAATATAAGCGAAGCAATCCTGTGGATAAGCGAAGCACGCCGCAGGGCGGCAGTGTAGATAAACGGACTGCAAGATTACGCCAGATCAGTCTTATCGCCCTGCTCCTTCTCCCTATCTGGATACAGCTGCTGTTGTCGACCATCGCTGCGGGAAAACCAACCCTATCAACCATCGGAAGTTACACTTTCAAAAATTATCTCGTGGCAGATGTTTATCTCCGCACAGAGGGAACCGAATGGCGAGAGACGATGGCGCTGATCGAAGACTGGGATTTGCAGCAGCAATTAGCCTATCTATGGGGCCGCCCAAGGATGACTCTGCTGACAATTCGCAGTCACTTGATCGATGAAAATCTGTGGGTCGGCTCCTTCTTCACACTGGGCGAGGGCAATCGGATGAAGGATTTTGCCTTCAATATGAATGCGGTCTCGGCTTACATTCACTTGCTGATGCTGCCGCTTGTGCTCTACTATTTGTTGTCTAAAAAATACCAGGACAATAAAGAAACTATTGCTCTGCTTTACAT
Source organism: Anaerolineales bacterium (assembly GCA_035716785.1). Taxonomy (GTDB): domain Bacteria; phylum Chloroflexota; class Anaerolineae; order Anaerolineales; family Villigracilaceae; genus Defluviilinea. The sequence goes on along the minus strand of DASTJG010000479.1, from coordinate 11,731 downwards.
TTGTTTTGCGCTTCAATTCCTGACGAGCGGGATTTCCGCCGGGCAGGATGACCGCCTGATGATCACGGCCCTGCCGCTCTGGATCATTGCTTACATCTTGGTTCTTGCAGGAATAAGTAAGGGTACGCTACAACGTGCCTTGACAGAACAACATGACTAAAAAGCACACCGTCATTCTCCAACCCTCAGGCCGCCGCGGACAAGTGGATGAAGGCACCTCCCTGCGCGCCGCGGCACGTGAACTCGGCGTGGAGATCGAGTCGATCTGTGCCGAGAACGCGACCTGTGGCAAGTGTCTCATCCTGGTGGAGGAAGGGTACTTCGAAAAATACAATATTCATTCCAAACAAGAGAACCTCTCCCCCCTCGGCGCGGCAGAACAAGATTATTTCGCACGCCGAACTAAACTGCTAAAAAATAAAGGCTGGGAAGTCGGACAGGTGCGTTTATCGTGTCAGTGCAAAGTGTTGGGCGATGTATTGATCCATGTGCCTGAGGAAAGCCGTGGAAACAAACAAATTATTCGCAAGAGCGCGCGCGAACGGGCAATTGAGATCAAACCCGCTATTCGAAAATATTATGTTTCACTGACGCCGCCGAATCTTGAACGCCCCATTGCAGATTGGGAACGCCTTGCCAGGGAACTCGAAACGACGATGGGGCTCGTCCGCCGCGGCGAGGAGAATCTGCCGCGCTGGTTCGACCTGACGATCGATTACCAGTGTTTGCGAACCTTGTCATCCACGCTGCGGGAAGCAAAATGGAACGTGACCGTATCCGTTTGGCGTGACAGAGAGGTGATCGCGGTCCAGCCAGGATATGCGGAAGACAGCTACGGCGCGGCAGTGGACATCGGCTCGACGACCGTCGCGTTGTATTTATGTAATTTGCGGACCGGGGAATTGCTCGCCGCCGAGTCCGAGATGAACCCGCAGATCGTCTATGGCGAGGATGTGATGTCACGCATTCAGTATGCGATCAATCATGAAGATGGCCTGGAGAAGTTGCACAAAGCCATTATCACTACGCTGAATAAGCTACTCAAACAAGCTGCCAAAACAGCGCAGATCAAAACCGAAGAAATACTCGAAGTGGTCCTGGTTGGCAATACCACCATGCACCATCTCGTGTTGAATTTACATCCAAAGGATCTGGGACTCGCGCCGTTCGTCCCGGCCATCCATAGTTCGGTAGATATCAAGGCGCGCGAACTGAGCTTGCAGATCCATCCCGCGGGAAACATTCATGTGCTGCCGACCATCGCGTCTTTTGTGGGCGCGGATACCAGCGGGATGCTCCTGGCCGAGGAGCCGCACAAACAGGAGGAAAACTGGCTGTTGATCGACATCGGCACGAACGCGGAACTCGTGCTTGGCAACAGTCAGCGGTTGGTCTGCACCTCCACGCCGACCGGTCCCGCGCTCGAAGGCGCGCACATCGAATATGGAATGCGCGCTGCGCCTGGCGCGATCGAGCGGGTGCAGATTGACGAGAAGACGCTCGAGCCGCGTTATAAGCTCGTCGGTGAAGGGGAATGGAACACGGGCAAAGCCAAGGGCATCTGCGGTTCGGCGGTCATCGACGCGGTGGCAGAAATGTTCCGGGTTGGGATCGTCGATTCTCGGGGCAGATTCAAACGCAGGGGCGAGGTCATCTCGCCCTCGCATGACCGTATCCGGGAGGGCGAACACGGTTGGGAGTACGTCATCGCCCGAGCCGAGGAAACATCCATCGGGAGAGATATTCCCCTCACCCAGCATGACGTGAGACAGATCCAACTGGCGAAAGCCGCGCTCTACACCGCGGCACGGACATTGTTGAAAGAGACTGGGTTACAATCGCCTGATAAAATTATCCTGGCTGGCGGCTTTGGAAGCTACATTGACAAAGAGAAAGCCATGCTGATCGGGCTGATCCCCGATTGCGAGCTGGATAAGGTCTATGCGGTGGGCAATGCCGCCGGTGACGGCGCCCGGATCGCGCTGTTGAACGTCGAGAAGCGAGATGAGATCGATTCGGTGGCGCGGCGTGTGGAGCGGTTTGAGCTGCCGGCCGATCCCGCCTTCCAGAACCAGTTCATGCTTGCGATGAACTTCCCACACATGAGCGAACCCTTTGAACACATTGCGCATTTGATCCCAAACCATCAACCGGATCCAATGGCAAAGAAATTTATGAAGTAAATTTACTCACCACAAAAAACACGAAGGATCACAAAGGGAAAAGAAAACGTTGTGCACCTTTGTGCCCCTTCGTGGTGAACAATGGAGATACAATGAACAAATTTCTTGAACGACTCAACTCGGGGGAAGTCCTTGTTGCCGATGGATCGACGGGCGCCAACTTGCAGAAGATGGGGCTCAAGCCGGGTCAGCCGCCTGAAGACCTTGTGATCGATAACCCCGATATGGTCTTGAAACTTGCGAGCATGTTTGTCGAAGCCGGCTCGGATATTATCCTGACCTGCACGTTTGGCGGGTCCCGCATTCGGATGAAGGATTCGAAATATCAGGACCGCGCCCCGGAGATCAACACCCGCGCCGCGCAGATCGCCCGCAAAGCCGCCTCGGGGCGCGACGGAGTGCTGGTCGCCGGTTCGATCGGCCCGGTTGGCGCCTTGATCAAGCCCTACGGCCCGCTCGAATCGGAAGAGGTCAAAGCCACCTTTGCGGAGGAAGCCAAAGCTCTCGCGGAAGGCGGCGTGGATTTCCTATTGATCGAAACCATGTTCGCGTTCGAAGAGGCGACTGCCGCGTTCGAGGGTGCGCGCTCCGTGACCGATCTGCCGATCGTCGTTTCCTTCAGCTATGACCGCGGCACGCGCACGATGATGGGCGTGAAACCCAAGGATGTCATCAAGAAATACAGCGAGCTGGGCGCGGTCATGATCGGCGCTAATTGCGGGACAACATTGGAGAACATGGAAATCATCGTCAAAGAATATGGGGCAACCCTGCCGGATGTCCCGTTGTGGGTCAAGCCAAACGCGGGTGTCCCGCACATGGACGTCGAGACCGAACAAGGCGTTTATGATATGACTCCAGCAGACATGGCCGCGTATGCCAGGAAGTATGTCGAGCTGGGTGCCAGGGTCGTTGGCGGATGCTGTGGTTCGACGCCTGAGCATGTCGCGGCGATTGCAAAAGCAGTGAAGCAGGCAGGGTAACCCTGCCCGTACCATAAAGACCAATGAGCCAGCGCGAAGAGATCATCCATCTGCTTTCCGGACGCAAAATTAGCAGTCAGCCCGCCTTTAGCGGGCTGATCCACGTAACAGTCGAGGGATTGCAGAGCGAAGGGCTTGTTTTTCATGAAGTTCATAAAGACTCGCGGAAGATGGCAAAGGCTTCCGCGAGCACGTTTAAGTTGAGTGGCATGCCATCGGCTGTCGCGCCGTTGGACATGTATGTGGAAGCAGAGGTGTTAGGCGCAAAGATCGACTTTCGTGAGAACAGGGAGTTCACGTTTCCACAAATAGCAACTCCCTTGTTTGCCTCTACAAAAGATTTGAACAAGGAATATTTTGAGCATACGGACTTTGTAACGAAAGGACGAATTCCACTCGTTTGCGAAGCCATTCAGTCCCTGAAAGAAAACATTGGTCAGGATGCGGTTGTTGGTGGGATGATCCCCGGTCCCTACACCCTGCTGTTGTTTTTAATCGAGCCGGGCGGTTTGTTCTCTGAAATGAAGCGCGAACCCAGGCTGGTCGCAGAAGCCCTCTTTTATCTGTCATCTTTTCTTGCACAGGTTGGTGTAGCCTACCGCAACGCGGGTGCAGACTTCATCACCATCCACGACATGGGCGGGTCGCCAGGGTTTATCGGCCCGGCCAAGTATGAACAGTTTGCCTGCCCTGCCGAAAAATCATTGATCGCCGAACTGCCAGCGCCGCGCGTATTGTCGGTCTGCGGCAATACGAATAAGTCCATGCAGTTGCTTGCCGGGACAGGCGCGGATGCGATCTCGGTGGATCAGTTGAACGATCTTGCCGAGACGCGCAAGATCCTGACTAACACCCTGCTCTTTGGGAATATCGATCCCGTGGCGACTCTGTGGTGGGGAGATGAGCAGGAGATCACAAAAGCGGTTCGTACCGCCAAAGAGTCCGGTATGGACGCGGTCTGGCCCGGCTGCGATCTCGCTCCACAAACCTCCGTGGAAAATATAAAAGCATTTGTCGCCGCCTAATCCATTTATAATCAGCCTATGAGATCGATTCGTTTTTCCGAGCGGAGCATTCCGCTTTTATTTTTGACGATCACCATCGTTGCCTACGGCCTGCTGCTTCCGCTGACAGGTTTCTACTGGGATGATCTGCCCTTCGCATGGATGGCAAAATTCCTGGGGCCCTGGGAATTTATCCCTGCCTTCGCGCAGGTTCGTCCTTTTTTGGGACCGATCTTTTTCGTGACGACCAGCCTGATCCCGCCTGTGCCGCTGTACTGGCAGATCTTTGCCCTCGTCATTCGCTTCCTCGCCGGACTTGCGGCCTGGTTCGCGTTAAATCAGGTTTGGCCCCGCTACAAGCGACAGACACTGATCGCTGCGCTTTTATTCCTGGTATTTCCGGGTTACAGTCAGCATTGGGTGGCGTACACCCACATCAACCAGGAGTGGATCCCCTTTATCTTTTACCTGCTCTCCTTTGGCTTCAGCGCGCGTGCGCTGCGTAACAGTTATGTCGTTGCGAGGAGCCGCGAAGCGGCGACGAAACAATCTCAGCTTACAACCCAACCTCCTCGCAATGACACCATTGTCGCTCTCCTTCTGCTGGTTCTGGGCGTCTTCCCTACTGAGTACTTCGTCAGCATTGAACCGATGCGATTCCTGTTCATTTGGGTCATCGTGTCAGAGCAGGTCAATGGATTAAGGCAACGCTTCATCGAATCGTTAAAACGCTGGATCCCCTACATGCTGATCTGGCTGGCGAACGCAGCCTGGCTGGCTTATTTCTATACAATCGGAGGTTATGCTTCATACGATGTAGAAGCCGTAAAAGAACCGCTGACCATCCTCAGCATCCTTTCTACGATTGGAGAAGCGGCCTGGAAAGCGGGAGTTTATGTCTGGGTGCAGGTGCTTGTACTGACGTCAAAAGCATTGATCGCCCCTACGACACTGGCAACATTCGGATTGATTGCAATCGCGTTCATTCTTGTCGTTCTCTACCTGAGAAAACTTGACCTCTCTGAGACTGAGACAAGAACCTTTGCCGTCTTTGCGATCGTGATCGGGTTGGTTGGAATACTGCTTGGGCGTGTTCCCTCGTTCGCGGCCGGACTGCCCCTCACCCTCCAGTCCAGTTATGACCGCTTCATGGTCTCGATGATGCTGGGCGGCAGTCTTTTCGTCACCGGGCTGATCGAGTTGCTCATTAAAAATCCTCGCATCAAAACGTATGTCTTTGCACTCTTAATTGCGCTGGCAATCGGCCAGCAGTTTTTCAACGCCAACATCTTCCGCCGGGACTGGGCGAAACAGCAGGAGATTTACTGGCAGCTTGCCTGGCGAATCCCTGCAATGAAGCCGAACACTGCACTCCTCACCGACCAACTGCCGATTGACTACGAAACCGATCTTTCCTTCACCGCGCCCATCAACTGGATGTACGCGCCGGACTACGAGCGAAGCAGTCCTGTGGACGAGCGAAGCAATCTGCCCTATGCTTTGATCTACACTGAGAAGCGCCTTGGCAGGGGCGCACTTCCTTCACTGGAGGCAAACACAGAACTCACCCTGCCTATCCGCAGAGTGAGTTTCCGCGGCTCAACTTCGCAGGCATTGGTGATTTACATGCCTCGCAATGGCTGTCTGCGTGTGCTGGATCCTACGCGAGGGGATGAGATCACATACGGGCGGCAATCGCGTTTTTTGGTAGATGCCATTCCGCTTTCCGATCTTTCCAATATCATCGTGGATGCCGATCGAACCGCGCAGCTGCCTTTCCTACCCGAGCCCGAGCACACCTGGTGTTATTACTTCGCCAAAGCTGAATTGGCTCGCCAACAGGGCGATTGGGAACAAGTGATCGCTCTCATCGATGAAGCCAAAGCGCTCGGCTATGAACCTGAAGATTCTTTCGAGTGGTTGACCTACATCGAAGCCCGGGCTTTGACAGGAGATATCGAAGCCGCGGAAAAGCTATCGCAGAAAGTGTTCAAACAGGATAATGGGATCCGCAAAGGGCTGTGTGAAGTCTGGAAACGAGTGCAGACCGCAGGCGCCGCCCTGCGACCGGAGGGAGAGTCGAAGGGTCCCGCGGGAAGCGAGGCAGAAGCGCGCGTAAGCCAGATTCTGTCCGATTTTGAGTGTATTCCTTGATATCCCTCTAATTTCCCATCCCATTGCTTGACGCATTAAATGGGATGTGCTACCATCATCAAAACTTTTGTTCGAGTTGAGGAGAAGCATATGGCACGACTAACACGAGGCATGTTGATTGCCTCCACGCTGATGCTGATTGCGATGACCATTTCTGCCTGTCAATGGCCATATTCAACACCCCCCGCCGTCACCAACACGCCGATTAACAGTGAAAGTTTGTTTGCTACACCCATTGATCAGACGCCCAGCAGCATGACCGACATAGAACGTTTTGGGACAGAGACCGCCCAGGCGCAAACAGGAACGCCGATTGGAGGGGCAACGACTCCAGCGTCCTCAACTCTCGTAGCAGGAACACAAGATGTGCTTGTTACTCTGACCCCGACACCACTTGTTTCCATGAACCCAACCGCGACAGCCACTCTGGCTGTAAGCGGGACACGGAGTGGAACCTTGCCCACCTCCGTACCAGTTGGCTCACGCCCTGCAAACTATACATTGCAAAAAGGTGAATTCCCGTATTGCATTGCGCGCCGCTTCGATGTTAATCCTGACGATCTGCTAAGCATCAATGGGCTTTCCAGTGGCAATGTATATTACCCGAATCTCACTCTGAAGATCCCGCAAAGCGGAAGTTTCCCCGGCACCCGCGCGCTGCGAAATCATCCAGCCACATACACGGTGGCTGCCTCGGATGAAACCATTTATAGCGTGGCCTGCCTATTTGGTGATGTCGATCCGGGTGCGATCGCACAAGCCAATAATATCTCTTCAGGTGCGGCATTGACCTCCGGCCAGCAACTGAGCATTCCATAGAGATCAAGCAATGATGAACAGCCCAGGCAAATGCCTGGGCTTTATCTTATAATTTAACGGCATAGCACAAGGAAAATATCATGTCATTTGAATTGATCAAGTCAGAAGTTTTGTTGCAGGGACGCACGTTCAAGGTCAGGCGTGACTATCTCAAAACACCCGATGGCCGGGAAACAAGGCTTGAAATTATCGAGCATGGCGGCTCCGTTGTCGTCATCCCTATTGACGAGGAGAATAATTTGCTGTTCGTGCGACAGTATCGCCACGCGGCGGGAGGAGACCTCCTCGAACTTCCGGCAGGGACCCGAGATGGGTCGGAACCGTTCGAGCGATGTGCCGCGCGCGAGATCCGTGAGGAAACCGGCATGGAAGCCGGAAAACTCCAAAAGGTCGGCGAGTTCTATCTTGCACCTGGATATTCCACAGAGTTTATGGCTGCATTCCTGGCTACCGAGTTAAAGGAGAATCCACTGCAGGCAGATGATGATGAGTTCCTACAGGTGGAGCGCATTTCTTTGAAGAAAGCGTTTGAAATGGCCGAACATGGAGAGATACCAGATGCCAAGTCACTGGCGGCGCTGCTGCTGGCAAAACCACATCTGGAGAAGGATCTTGGCTAATTCCATGATGATCCTGATCGCCGGCCCCTATCGTTCCGGGACGGGAGACGATCCCACGAAAATGGCGGCAAATGTCCACCTGATGGAATCCTATGCCTTACCCATTTTTCGGTTAGGGCATATCCCGGTTTTGGGTGAATGGCTTGCCCTGCCTCTCGTACACCTGGCAGGCTCCAAACAAATTGGTGATGAAGCGTTCAATGAAATCTTCCATCCAATTGCAGAAAGACTGTTGGAAAAATGTGATGCGGTATTAAGAGTCGGTGGAGCATCGCAGGGTGCAGACCTGATGGTGGAAGTTGGACGCAAAAACGGTCTGCAAATTTATACTAGCCTCGAAGAAATTCCACCCACACATTCATAGCGAAAACACGGCAAAAACAGGAGCATAAAAGCTCCTGTTTTTATTTTCCACCATTTTTGTCCAATATGTGACAACAGGCACGGGTATTTAAGTCATTCATAACTAACGAATTTGCCCTCTAGAGGATAAACTTATAAATGGAAAAATTCGGGCTTTTAGCCTGTTATCCAAAGGAGTATTAATGAAAAAATCTGTAATCATGATAGATGGCAATGAAGCCACAGCATCGGTAGCTCATCGTTTAAGTGAAGTGATCGCGATTTATCCAATCACCCCCTCCTCCAACATGGGCGAATTCGCAGATGAGTGGTCAGCCAAAGGCAAGCCAAATCTTTGGGGCACGGTCCCGCTCGTCGTCGAAATGCAATCGGAAGGCGGCGCAGCAGGTGCAGTACATGGTGCACTCCAGACGGGCGCACTGACCACCACGTTTACGGCCTCACAGGGCCTTTTGCTGATGATCCCCAACATGTACAAGATCGCGGGTGAACTCACCAGCACCGTGTTTCATATCGCAGCCCGCGCGATCGCCGCGCACGCCCTTTCCATCTATGGCGACCATCAGGATGTGATGGCTTGCCGCCAGACGGGCTGGGCGCTGTTCTCCTCGGGAAGCGTACAGGAGGCGCATGACTTTGCCGCCATCGCCCAGATGGCCACCCTCAAGTCCCGCGTGCCATTCCTGCACTTCTTTGATGGCTTCCGCACCTCGCATGAAGTGACAAAAATCTTCAAGCTGACGGATGAAGAACTCCGCAGCACGGTGGACGAAGATCTGGTCCGCGCTCATCGGGCACGTGCCTTGTCCCCGGATCATCCTGTTTTACGCGGCTCCGCGCAGAACCCGGATGTCTACTTCCAGATGCGTGAAGCTGTCAATCCGTACTACACAGCGACCCCCGGCATTGTCCAGGAAGCAATGGACAAGTTTGCCAAGGTCACCGGCCGCCAGTACAATCTATTTGATTATGTCGGTGATCCCAAAGCGGAACGCGTCCTCGTGATCATGGGTTCCGGCGGTGAAACCGCTGAAGAGACGGTCAAGTACCTGGCCGAAAAAGGCGAAAAAGTCGGCGTGATCCGCGTCCGGCTGTATCGCCCCTTCTCGCTGGAGCACTTCGTCAAGGCATTGCCCAAGAGCGTCAAGTCGATCGCCGTGCTCGATCGCACCAAAGAACCTGGCACTTCCGGCGAGCCACTTTACCTCGACATCGTCAATGCGCTTGTCGAAGGCAACCGCGTTGACATCAACGTCATTGGCGGCCGCTATGGACTTTCCTCCAAAGAGTTCACGCCCGGCATGGTCAAAGCCACGCTGGACGAATTGAAGAAATCCCAGCCCAAGAATCACTTCACGGTCGGTATCAATGATGATGTCTCCCACACCAGCCTGGAAGTGGATGAAACCTTCAAGATCGAGCCTGTGGAAACTGTTCGCTGCGTGTTCTTCGGTCTCGGTTCGGACGGAACCGTCGGTGCAAACAAGAACTCGATCAAGATCATCGGTGAAGAGACTGATAACTTCGCCCAGGGTTACTTCTATTATGACTCGAAGAAATCCGGCACTGTGACCATGTCGCACCTGCGCTTCGGACCCAAGCCGATCCGGGCACCATATCTCGTCGAGATGAACGAAGCCAACTTCGTCGCCTGTCACCAGTACAGCTTCCTCGAGCGCGTGGATATGCTCAAGTATGCCAAGCCGGGCGGCATCTTCCTGCTAAACAGTTTGTATGGACCAGAGGAAATCTGGGATCAACTTCCTGTTGAAGTACAGAAGGACATCCTCGAGAAAAAGCTCAAATTCTATGTGATCAACGGCTATGAAGTCGCTGAGAAAACCGGCATGGGCGGGCGCATGAATACCATCATGCAGACTGCCTTCTTCGCCATCAGCGGGATCCTGCCGCGCGACGCTGCGATCGAACAGATCAAAAAAGCCATCCAGAAGACCTATGGCAAGCGCGGTGAAGATGTCGTCAAGAAAAACTTCGAAGCCGTGGACCAAACTCTTGTAAATCTTCATGAGGTCAAGGTTCCGGCAAAGGTCACTTCCAAGGTGACGCGCCGGCTACCGGTTCCGAATGAAGCGCCGGAATTTGTCCGTGACGTGCTTGGAAAGATCATTGACGCCGATGGCGACAACATCCCTGTCTCTGCCTTCCCGGTTGACGGCACATTCCCCACCGGAACGACACAATGGGAAAAGCGCAACATCGCGTTGGAAATCCCGGTCTGGGAAGCGGACCTGTGCATCCAGTGTGGCAAATGTGTTATGGTCTGTCCGCACGCCGTGATCCGCCACAAAGTCTACGATGAGAAACTGGTTGCGAAAGCTCCCGAGACCTTCAAGCATATGCCATCGAAGTTCAAGGAATTCTCGACCAGCTACGCTTATACCGTCCAGGTCGCCCCGGAAGACTGCACAGGCTGTACCTTGTGCGTGGAAGTCTGCCCGGCAAAGGACAAGACCCAGCCGAGCCGCAAGGCGCTCAATATGGCCGCCCAACCACCTTTGCGCGAAACCGAAACAAAGAATTGGGACTTCTTCATGTCCATCCCAGATCTTGATCGCAGTCTGATCAATCCTTCCACGATCAAGAATTCACAGCTGCTCCGCCCGTTGTTTGAGTTCAGCGGCGCCTGTGCGGGATGCGGTGAAACGCCTTATGTGAAACTGGTCACGCAACTGTTCGGTGACCGTACCATCGTCGCGAACGCAACAGGTTGTTCCTCCATCTACGGCGGAAACCTGCCCACCACCCCGTGGGCTCAGAACGCAGAGGGACGCGGTCCCGCCTGGTCGAACTCGCTGTTTGAAGACAATGCCGAATTCGGCCTTGGCATGCGCCTGACCCTCGACAAACAAAATGAATATGCCCGCGAATTGATCGCCTCGTTCGAGAAAGAACTTGGCAAGGAACTTGTGGCTGCCGTCTTGAATGCCGATCAATCCAATGAAGCCGGCATCGCTGCACAGCGTGAACGCGTCGCAGAATTGAAGAACAAACTCGGCAAGTCCAGCAATGCGCGCGCCAAAGACCTGGTCAGCATCGCAGACAGCCTCGTCAAGAAATCCGTTTGGATCATGGGCGGTGACGGCTGGGCATATGACATTGGCTACGGTGGTCTCGATCACGTTCTTGCCAGTGGGCGCAACGTCAACATCCTCGTGCTGGATACCGAAGTGTATTCGAACACCGGTGGACAGGCGAGCAAATCGACCCCACGCGCTGCGGTTGCCAAGTTTGCGATGGGCGGCAAGGGAATGCCCAAGAAGGACATGGGCTTGATCGCGATGTCGTATGGTTATGTCTACGTGGCACGTGTCGCCATGGGCGCCAACGACCAGCAGACCCTGCGGGCCTTCCTTGAAGCTGAAGCATACGATGGGCCATCCCTCATCATCGCCTACAGCCACTGTATCGCCCATGGTTATGATCTGGCCCGGGGCCTTGACCAGCAGAAACTTGCCGTACAGTCCGGCTACTGGCCGCTGTACCGCTACGACCCACGCCTCACTGAACAGGGAAAGAATCCGTTGATCATGGAGTCCAAGGAACCGAGCATTCCGCTCTCGCAGTATGCCTACAACGAGACGCGC
>DASTJG010000478.1:0-26028 GCA_035716785.1 Anaerolineales bacterium | reverse complement strand
TGGGCGTCACTGTCACTCTAAAACAGGGCGATACCTACAACGCGCCCGTCCCATCTCCTGTAGCCGTACCAAACCTCAGCAACGTTCAGGCCATCAGCGCGGGCGACCTCTCTTCGTGCGCCCTGCGCTCTGACGCCACAGTTTGGTGTTGGGGAGACAATGGCGATGGCGAGCTTGGTGATGGCTCTGCGGGTGATGCCCGTCCGACACCGGGACAGGTACCGGGGTTGAGCGAAATCGAGACTATTAGCGTGGGAGGGGGAAGTGTATGCGCTGTGGGCGCCAAGCATACTGCCTGGTGCTGGGGATGGAACGCATACGGCCAGCTCGGCAACGGCACGACTCGTGCGCAGCTCACACCTGTTGCGGTTTCCAACCTTACTGATATTAGTGCCATCAGCCAAGGCAATAATCAACACACTTGCGCCGTTCGCTCCGACGGCACTGTCTGGTGCTGGGGATGGAACAATCAAGGCCAACTAGGCGATGGTACAACGACCGATAGTTCGACTCCCCGACAGGTTCCCGGACTGAGCGATGCGACCGACGTCAGCGCAGGCTGGCGTCAAACCTGTACACTTCGTTCAGATGGTACAGTCTGGTGCTGGGGAAACGGGGAGACAACGCCCTCGCAAGTTGGGCAACTCAAGGATGTCACATCGATCAGTGCAGGGGCTTATCAGAACTGTGCCCTGCTCTCCGACAGCACGATCTGGTGCTGGGGAGATGACCTCGATTCACCGATGCAAGTCACTGGACTTAAGTAAGCTTCGTCCTCGGGACCTTCCTGCATTCTCTACGCTTGGCGTAAGACCTGCGGTCTCCTTCTCCCTCGATCACAGACCTTCGGCAGCAAGTTTGGATGAAACGAGAGATCATCAACTCTAAATACGGAAGGAGGCTAGCCTTGCTGCTGCGGGAGGCGTTTGGGGGCAGGGGTGATGTTCCATTCCAGCAGAAGGTTGGTATATGAAGCAAAAAGCACTCAACATAGGTTGTAGCACCGTTTTGGTTGGCATTTTAGCGGGGTGTGTTACATTTATTGTGTATATGCTCACCAGATGGGCAAAGGGTATCTGGCAATTTATCAGCGAGCCAGGTTTATCCAGGGAACTCATGGCAACGGTCGGTTATTTGGGGTTGTGTTTTGTGGGTATCGTCATATTGATCATCATCGTTGGTAACATTCCGCACAAGTGGTGGCACGGTGGCTTGGAATCAAGCAGCGACGATGATGATCCTTATTATCGTTACATGTAATCAACCGTTGACTCACGTTCCTGCTGCGGGAGGCGTTCGCGGGTCAAGGGTGAGTTGTTTCAACTAAAGGTTTTCTATCCCTGAAGGAGTTGGGGTATGCAAAGTCAAAATGGTAATGGTTCCTGCGGCTCATGTATCGCTTTGGTCATGTTTTTGGGGCTTGTTACTATGTTTGTCTATGTTGTCGCAAAGATTGCCATTGGCGTCTGGGATTTTTTTATTGAACCTGGTCTCCTCTACAGGTTGGTCGGCGTGGTCGTTGGGTTTCCAATATGCATAGGAATCATTGCAGTATTTCTTTTCCTGTTATCAAAAGTCCCTGAATCATGGTTTGGCAATCAGGGAGGTGATGACGATGATTATTATTACAACTAGATTTCGGGCAAAGAGTTGATAAAATTGCTCTGTTTTGGGATAGGTATTTATAATGGCAAAATCATCAAAGAACCATAACGGTAATAACGGCATTAGAAAATTCACCACCCAGGCTAGCCTTGATTCCTATGTTTGGGGTATCTGCAATATCCTGCGCCGCTCCAACTGCGCGGGTGCGCTGCAATATGTACCCGAGCTAACCTGGATCCTCTTCCTGCGCATCCTGGACGACCGCGAAGGACAGGAAGCCGAGCAAGCCGAAGCCGTCGGCGCAAAATTCACGCCCTCTCTCAAGTCGCCGTATCGCTGGCAGGATTGGGCTGCCCCAGATGGTAAAAAACGTATTGAATTACAAAGTGGCGCGCTGGGAGCTTTCTTTAGCTTTGTCAACGGCGCACTACTTCCCTATCTCAAAGGCTTGCGCGATAAACCCAATGCCACGCCGCGCCAGAAAGTGATCAGTGAAATCCTTTCGGGCGTTGAGCGCGTCCGCGTGGATACTGAAAAGAACTTTCTGGATGTACTGGATAGGGTCCATGAGATCCGCCACGAGAATATCGATACCAGCCACATCTTTGCCCTGTCGCAGGTCTATGAAGGTCTGCTGCTCAAGATGGGCGAAAAGGGCAACGATGGTGGGCAGTTCTTCACCCCAAGACAGGTGATCCGTGTGATGGGTGAAAGCAGTCAATCCACGAGTTGGACAAACGATCTACGATCCGGGCTGCGGCACAGGTGGCTTTTTGGCACAGTCATACGAATATATGGATGCTGCGCTGGGTGATTCGTCCACACCTGACCAGATCGAGGCACTCAAGAACTCGACGTTTTACGGACGCGAAAAAGAGAACCTGATCTACCCGATTGCCTTAGCTAATCTGGTTTTGCATGGCATCGATAGTCCGCATTTGTGGCATGGCAATACGCTGACAGGGCAGGAAACGTTTGGCGGTTTGTTCCAGGGCGCGCCGTCACTGTTTGATGTGATCCTGACCAATCCGCCCTTTGGCGGCAAGGAGGGCAAAGAAGCCCAAACTCGATTCGCTTACAAGACAGGTGCGACGCAAGTCCTGTTTTTGCAGCATGTGATCGATAGTCTGAAAAAAGGCGGCACCTGCGGGATCGTGCTGGATGAGGGCGTATTATTCCGCACGAACGAAACAGCCTTTGTCCAGACCAAGCGTAAGCTGCTGGATGATTGCGACTTGTGGGCAATTGTCAGTTTGCCAGGTGGCGTCTTTACCGCGGCAGGCGCGGGCGTCAAAACGAACCTGCTCTTTTTCACCAAGGGCAAACCAACTGAAAAGATCTGGTACTACGATCTTTCAGATATAAAAGTCGGCAAGAAGACGCCGCTCACGATGGATCGCTTCGATGATTTCTTCCGTTTGCTGCCCACACGCGGCGATTCGGAGCGTAGTTGGACAATCACGCGCGAAGAAATCGAAGCGCGCATCTATGACCTGAAGGCGGTCAATCCAAATGCCAGGGCAGCAGAAGACTTGAGAACACCAGGGGAATTACTGGATTTGATCGAGGCGAAGGGGAAAGAAGTGGCAGAGGCGTTGGCAAGATTAAGAAGCAGTTGATCGTTCCAGCCGAAATGAATGCCACTCATTCTGAATAAGGCGTTTAAGGGAGAGTTGTGACCCCCTTCCCGTCCTTCCCCCAAATCCAACACCGTCAAAGAGCGACAGGGCAGGCGTGCGGATTTAGGGGAAGGGGAATGAAGAGTTTGAATGAAACAAGAGATAATCATTCTGATTACGAAATACGGTTGGCATCGCTGCGGGAGTAAAATGAACGGTAACATGGTCTGATATTCATGAAAGGAGATTCCGATGACCCACCAAGCAAATATGGAGACCCTGACAGCCAACCTCAAAAAGCCTGAACGGTCCTTTTACCTCGGCTGGATCGTTCTCACATCTTTATGCGTCCCCATCGCTTTTTTCTTCAGCCTTATCATTCTGAAAATCATAACCAACATGGTTGGGGACTATGTTTATGTGAATGGGGTCCGCCATATTACTGAAGATTATCTGGCGATGTATGCTCTGGTCCCAAGTATGAGCTTATTGACGGGAGCCTTGCAATACGGGCTGTTGCGCCTTTACCTGCCCCGCATGGGGTGGTGGGTGTTAGTCACAATTGCAGGCTGGTTTCTCGGGGTTCTCTTGATCGCGCTCCCCGGCTGGCTGGGCTGGACAGACGCGCCTCTTAATAATCTGGATTTGATATTCCTCATGATGGGCTTGTCGATTGGCGTATCACAATGGCTATTGCTACGACGCCGGTTGGCTCGGGCGGGTTGGTGGATCGCAGCCAATGTGGCGGGTTGGGGTCTGCTTGGCTTGATCACCCCGGGCAATAGTCTGGATCAATACGGGTTATTCACTTTGGGTTTTTTGCCAGCCTGTGCAACAGCCGCTATGTTGGCGTTACTTATAAGCCGGGTTCCACCAACCGAATCGTAGATGTAATTGTTGTAGACAGTGTAGCTGGCATCCTGCGGGAGTTACGGTCCCAAACGCAAGAGAAATCGGGCGCGTTGTTATCGTCCCCGAGCGTAGCGAGTGGGATACCGTCCGTGCTGCGACCATCGGGAGGGGCGTTTAAGGGAGAGTTGTGAGTAGGAGAATCTTTTTGCAGTGAAAGGAGACTACATGACTGCTCGCAAAGAAACACAAATCACTGTTGAATTGTCACTGGCTTCTACACTTCGTACCGCTGAGGAGATATTGTTGAAGAGAATCGGAGCTACTATCAAATCGATAGAGAACAATACGATATTTGCTAAAAAGGGCATGTCTTTCAGATCATGGGGAGAAGATATTACGATATCCGTTAGCCCACGTAGTGCTACTAGTAGCGTACTAAAGATAACAAGCGAGTCGTCACTTAAGACCACCTTGCTCGACTGGGGAGCAAATTCTATCAATGTTAAGGAAATCGTACAGGCGTTTCAGAGTGTCAACGTCGATGCCGTCCATTCCGGATAAGGCATTCAAGGGAGAGTTGTGAGTTCGCCCTCACTCGACCTTGCGGGTCACCCTCTCCCGCGGGGAGAGAGGGGCTAGAGCCCGGAGGGCTTTTGCAAAACTGAGCAAGGGGGTTCAGCCCCGGCGAAGACGGAACGAAGAGATTGCTTCGCTAGCTCGCAATGACGTATGGGCGGAATATCGCCTATCTGGCTATTTGCCCGAACACCTCCCGAATGGCATCGATCACCACCTCAGGAGCATCCAATTGAATGAAATGTCCGCTCTCCTCGACGATAATGCGCTTGCCGCGGGTGGAGAGCGCAGCCAGTTCGTTCTGCTGTTCATTGTAGGTGTCCGCCACTTGTTGCATCACCTCCGTGGTCAATAGTGACTTGATGGCTGGAGGGTAAGGCTCAAACATCTTTTGCACATCGGTTAAATCCATTTTTTGCGAGAGCACAATTAACGGTATATCACCCAACTTCTTTGGTTGGCCGGAATAGGTGGCCATCATATCCGATTCGCGCACATATGCTCCGATAAAACCGGTGCGATACATCTCCGCCAGCGCTGGTCCCTTTTCCTGATCTGGCAACTGTAAACTGGCAACCGCTGGATCCATCAACTTGAAGGCCCTCAGCACGCCAATGGGCGCGGCAATCTGGAGAATCTGCAAGCTTGTTGCCCCCGCTTTTTGTAATTTTATATATTCAGGTGATTTTGCAATTTCGGGTGGAGCCTGCTGGTTCTGATTCTCGTGCGACGAATCCACCAGCACCATCCCGACCACATCATTGGGATATTCCGCCGTAAAGATGCGTACGTAAATCCCGCCGAACGAATGCCCCACCATCAAGTAGGGTGGCTTTTCCCCGGCTTTCTCCAGCAGGTCATGCAGCATTTCTGCCACCTGTTGTGGAAGCATCGCTTCATAAACCGTATCGCTCCAACCATATCCTGCCCGATCATAGGAGCAAACGCGCGTGAATTCCGCCACCTCATCCTGTATCCGCACCCAAATACTGCTGGACGATTGCCCACCGGCCTCCAGCACCACGGTGGGGCTGCCACTGCCCCGGCAATCCAATCTCATCTGGATGCCGTTCACATCCACCATCTGGTCTACAGGCTTATACGCCTTTGCATCACTAACGCTGGCAATTGCCTGGTAAATCGCCCCAATGGCTATCAGCCCCAACAAAAGAATCACCACTCCTAACGCCACACGTCCCAACCAGCGCAGACACCCTGCCCCTTTGCTTTTCTTCCCATCCAATCTATTTTCATTGGACATCCCATACCTGCCTTTCCGGGTTATCCAACAATGGAAAATCCATCTATACTATATAACAAGCCCATCGCAAAAACAAGCATTAACCCTGCTTGACCCTTCGGCACCGCGCAGCATGGCGTATCTCGATAGCTTCCCGCCAGCGCAGGATCTGCGACAAGCGCGGCTGGCGTCCCTGCGGCAGTTACAGTCCCAAACACAAGAGGAATTGTCCCCTTCGCTCCGCTTCGGGGACTGCCGCTGCTTGGCGCGGCGTTCGCGAGACGCGTTATTGCCGTCCGCTCCGCAAAGAACAGCGGCTGCGACCGCAGGGAGGGGCTTCTGGGAGAGTTGTGATTTCGCCCTCACCCGACCCTTCGGGTCACCCTCTCCCCGCTTCGTCTCTGCCCACGGCTCCGCTCAGCGCGAGTGAGAGAGGGGTACGTGGAGCCCGAAGGCGCTGAGCCGCGTCGAAGCGGCTTTTGCAAAACTGAGCAAGCGGGTTCAGCCCCGGCGAAGATAGTGAAGGGGTTGCTTCGCCGGGTCTCGATACGGTTGGAAAAGCACCGACTTACTCGACCGACGGTTCGCAACGCCATGGATTTCACCGCCGGCGGAGGTCGAATAAGATCCTCTATTCCCTTTGCGGCTTGTTGAAAGACACTGTATACTCAAAATATGGGCGTATTGTTTCCCGATACCCACCCGAAAATGGAGAGCCTGCAAATCCAGTTATGGCGGCAGGCAAGCCCCACGCGCAAGATGCACATGCTTGCCCAGCTCAACGCGTCCGCTCACATGGTGGCGTTGGCGGGTCTGCGCTCGCGCTTCCCGGATGCAAGCGCTACTGAACTACGCCGCAGGCTGGCAGATTTGTTGCTGGGGGAAGAACTAGCGCGAAAAATCTATGGGGATATCCAACATGCAAAATGAACCAATCGAAGTCACAATCAAAGTAACAGATGTTCTTGAAAAACTTGACATTCCATATATTATCGGTGGTTCGTTGGCCAGCACGCTGTATGGGATGGTGCGAACCACGCAGGATTCGGATGTCATCGCCGAAATGCACTCGGAACATATCCACCCATTCATCACGGCATTACAAGACGAATTTTTCATCGATGAAGAAATGATCGCTGACGCGGTCCATCACAATTCCAGCTTCAATATTATTCACCGCGAAACTATGTTTAAGGTAGATATCTTTATCCCGAAGCCGCGTCCTTTCCAGAAGTCCCAGTTTGCCCGCTCTCAAAGACAAACCTTCGATCTTGAACCTAGAGTCAGCGCCAATTTTGCAAGCGCGGAAGATACTATTCTTTCCAAGCTCGAATGGTACCGTATGGGCAATGAAGTCTCGGAGCGGCAATGGCGGGATATTCTTGGCGTGCTAAAAATTAGAGAAGGTGAACTCGATCTCGATTACCTTCACAAGTGGGCAAAGAATCTTAAGGTCGACGACTTACTTGAACGAGCGCTCAAAGAATCTTCCTGAACTCTTGGGATAAGGCGTTTACGGGAGATGTGTGAGGTCGCCCTCACCCGACCCTTCGGGTCATCCTCTCCCCGCTTCGTCTCCGCCCACGGCTCGGCAGGGCAACGTACGCCCCCTTCGGTCAGCGCGAACGGCATGATGGAAATAAAAAATGCTCCGATCAGAGTGAGGGGGGCACCCTGGTCGGAGCATCTATATTTTACGCAGAAATGTTTTTTTGGCAAGGGGAGAGTTTTGATTTCAACGGCATTATTTGATTGTATTGAAAAACAGCTCCACCACCTCAGGTTCGAAGTGCGTTCCGGACTGTTCACGGATGTAAGTCAGCGCTTCTTCCCTCGACCAGGCCGGTCGGTAGGGGCGATCGGAGGTGAGCGCATCCCAGACATCCACGATGGCAAACAGACGCGCAGCCAGGGGGATCTGTTCCCCTTTAAGCCCGCGCGGGTAGCCTGTGCCGTCCCACTTCTCATGGTGACAATAGGGAATATCCAGGGCGGGACGCAGGTATTCCACAGAATACAGCATGTCATAGACGAATTGTGGATGTTTGCGCATGATCACCCACTCTTCGGCGGTCAGCGCGGCAGGCTTATGCAAGATGGCGTCGGGAATGCCGATCTTGCCCATGTCATGCAGGAGGGCGCCGCGGCGCAGATTGATGATCTCCTCACTGCTCATGCCGCGCGCCTTGGCCAGCTTCACCGTTAGCTCCGTCACGCGCCGGCTGTGCCCTTCGGTTTCGCGATCGCGCAGGTCCAGGGCGCGGGACCAGCCTTCGATGGTGGCTTCATAGGCGGCGAGGAGATGCGCGTTTGCTTCCCGCAGTTTGGTTCGTTCCTGGATGAGTTTTTGGTAGCGGTTGAGGCGTGTGATCCCCAGCAGGCGGGCGCGCAGTTCATAACGGTCGAAGGGCTTGGAGATGAAATCATCCGCGCCCGCTTTCAGAGCGGTAAGCAGCGATTCGCGGTCATCCAGCGCGGTCAGCATGATGATGGGGATCTCCGCGATCTGGGGATCGTTGCGTATGCGCTGGCAGACTTCAAAACCGGTCATGCCTGGCATCATGATATCCAGCAGGATCACATCCGGCAAAAGTTGCTTTGCCTTTTCGATGGCTTGTTTGCCGTTCTCTGCCATCTCCAATTGGTACCCCTCTCCCTCCAGAACGGACTGGAGAGTTTCGCGGCCCACGTATTCGTCATCCACAATTAAAACGATGCTGCTCATGTTGTCCTCCTTGTAAAAATAAGATGGTTCCATAGCTGATCCTTTGCCTGGTAGGCGTCCAGTAGTCCATCGCTTCGACACTCATGTGTCTTTATCCACGAGATGATACTTCACTGCCAGCCGGACCAGCCCGGCCAGATTTCGCACGTTCAATTTTTCCATCAAGCGGGCGCGATGTTTTTCGACCGTCTTCTCGCTGATGAACAGCATCTTGCCGATCTCGGCGCTGGTATATTCTTCGGCGATCAGTTGCAGGATCTCCTTTTCGCGCGGCGACAGAGCGGAGAGCGGATCACTTTGTGAGATGGAATGTGGGTTGATCGCGCTTTCCACAACGATCTCCGAGATGGGGCTGCTCAGGTACGTTTTTCCGCTGGCAACGGCGCGCACTGCCCAGAGCAGCTCGTCGCTGACCGATGATTTCAGGACATAGCCTTTTACTCCACATTGCAGAGCCTGGTGCACAAAGCCTGCATCCGAGTACATCGAGAGCAAAAGGATATGCGTGGGCAGTTTCATATCGCGCATGCTTTCCGCCGCCTGAATGCCGTTCAGGCGCGGCATCATGATATCCATGATGAGCACATCGGGTTTGAGCTGTTCCGTCATTTCGATGGCTTCCTGGCCATTGGAAGCTTCGCCCAGCACATGGATATCGCCGGCCTTTTCGAGGAGGGCGCGGATGCCCGCTCTCACCATCAAATGATCTTCGGCGATCAATACGCGTATCATTTCACCTCTTTCATAGACCCTGGCTCGGACAAGCCGAAACCAAAAAGGCTTTGAACCACTGAGACACGGAGACACTGAGAAGAATTAATAAAAAACTCCGTGGCTCCCCCGGCACCGAACCACCGGGGCGGTGTGTGTCTCCGTGGTGAAATTTTCTTGCACGCACCTGCCACCCGCCCAGCACAGACTGACCGTGCGGGGTGTGCGAATGGTGCCAGGGAAAAACAAGAATTTCACTCGTAAGGTACTAAGGTTTCTTGACCCGTATGCTTGCTTCGCTTAACGTAGCGATGGATTGCATACGAAACCCTTAGGGTCTCTTTTCTGTTAATGGCAGGCGCGCCAACAATACGGTTCCGCGTTTCGGCGCGGAATTGATGTCGAGTGTGCCGCCCGCAATGGTGATCCGTTCACGCAAGCCCGTCAGCCCGATGCCGTCTGACGGCGGTCGTTTCTCCCGGAAGCCGATCCCATTATCCTGAACGGTCAGGTGGACCCCATCATCCTCCACGCTCAACTCAACCCAGACCTGGCTGGCTTGCGCGTGCTTGACGATGTTGTTCAGGGCTTCCTGCAGGGCGCGGTAGAGGGTAATGTTATAGGTATCGGTCAGCCCAGGCAGGGAGACGTCTGCTTCGAAGATGACCGGCAAATGCGTGCGGCGGGTGAATTCCGTGCAATAGGTTTGCATGGCAACCTTCAATCCCAGCGCGTCGAGAACGGGCGGGCGCAAATCCTGCGCCAGCCTGCGGATCTTGACGAAGATCTCATACGACTGGTCGTAAAGCGACTGCAGGCGTTCGAACATGACCTCCACCGGCAGAGACAGATCTTCCTGCAAGTTACGCAGTCCGAGCAGGTGGGTTGTCAGGGCCTGCCCCAGATCGTCATGCAGCTCGCGTGAGATCCGCTGACGTTCCTCCTCCTGCGCCGCGACGACGCGTTCGGCCATCTGCCGGATGTTTTCGCGTTGTTCCAGCAGCGTGTGGTAGCGGTTCAGACGGACAACCGTCCGAACACGGGCTGTCAATTCCCGCCGGTCGGCCGGTTTGCTGAGAAAATCGTCGGCGCCGGCTTCGATGCCGCGCAGCATGGATTCGCGGTCGTCCAGGGCGGTGAGAATGATGATTGGCACCTCGGCCAGCTCAGGCGTGGAACGGATGCGGCGGCAGACCTCGAAGCCATCCATGCCTGGCATCATGACATCCAGAAGGATGAGATCAGGCTGGAGTTGCTGAAGCATTTGAAGCGCCTGAAAGCCATCCTTTGCCAGTTGAAGATCATATTTCTCGCCCTCCAGCATGGCGACCAGCGTTTCCCGGGCACTCGGTTCATCGTCCACGATCAGAATGGTGCTCATCGAGGTTGAGACTCCTCAGGATTGGAAAGAAAACCTTGAATGACCTTCACCAGCGTCTTCAGGTGAATGGGTTTGCTGAGGTATTCATCCATGCCGGCTGCCAGACAGCGCTCACGGTCACTGGACATGGCAAGGGCTGTGAGCGCAACAATGGGGGTATCTTTGAAATCGGGTTCGGCCCTCAGTCTGCGTGTGGCCTCCAGACCGTCCATGCGGGGCATTTGAACATCCATCAGGATCAGGTTCGGTCGCGCAAGCCTGGCCTGGACCAGCGCATCCACTCCATCCTGGGCGGTGACCACTTTGTATCCGGCAAGTTCCAGATAATCCTTGATCATCATGGTGACTTCCTGGGTATCTTCGACCAATAGAATAGTGGGGCGGTTGATTTGATCGGGTTTAATGGCGCGGAACTTGCCGGTGATCTTCAAGCGGGTAGCGGCATCCACTGCCAGAGCAGGTTCCCAGGGCAATATGATCGAGAAGCGACTTCCCTTCTCCGGTTCACTGACAGCACCGACACTGCCGCCATGCAGACGCGCCATCTGTGCCACCAGCGCCAGTCCCAATCCTGTGCCGGGTGCTTCACGCGCCAGGCCCGAATCCAATTGTACGAAAGGCCGGAACAAACGCATCAGGTCGTTGTCCTTGATGCCAATCCCATTATCCCAAACGGTGATCGTGATCTTGTTTGCCGCCTCGTCGCCATGAACTTCCAGGCCGAGCCTTCCATTTTCAGGCGTAAATTTGACGGCGTTGCTCAGCAGGTTGACGATCATCTGTTTGAGCCGGCGTTCATCTGCCCACATCAGGCCCAGCCCATCGTCGATCTTCAGGAAGACCTCCTGGTTCTTTTTCTGTGCCAGTTGTTTGATCATGCGCAGGCTGGCCTGGCAAACCGAGTGAATATCTACCTTATTAATATCGAGGGTGATCTGGCCGGATTCGATCTTGGCCAGATCGAGGATATCGTTGATCAAGGCCAGCAGGTGATGTCCGCTCTCGCTGATGGTGTTGATATATTTTTGCTGTTTCTCATTGAGCGTGCCGGCGATCTGTTCCGCCAGGCTTTCCGAGAGCCCCAGGATGGCATTCAGCGGCGTGCGCAGCTCATGACTCATATTGGCCAGGAATTCATCCTTTACCCGCAGGGCACGCGCCAGATTTGCATTGGCGCGGCTGAGATCGGAAGTACGTTCTTCCACGCGCTGCGCCAGTTGATCGTGTTCCTCGGCCAGCACCACTTCCATCTGTTTGCGCTCGATAATATCCCAGGCATAATCTGCCATGCGTTCGGCCATCTCAAGATCGTAGGAGCTGTAGTCCTGCGGTTTGTTGCCAATTCCAATGATAGCCATCATGCGTTCATTGCGAATGACAGGAATGACGATCTCGCGCGTGACCGGGACATGTCCCTCGGGAAAGCCCTTACTTTCCGGTAAAGAGGCATAGTCGTTTTGAATGAGTGAACGACGCTGACGAGCCGCCTCGGCCCACACCCCGGACTGGTCCAGCGAAAGATGCTTTCCCTCTCCGATGGGAACCTTGTGTAATTGCAGCGCGTTGGTAGACCATACTTGTGTTCCCAGGGTGATTTGATCTGCCTCCACAAAATGGAAGAAGCCGATGGCGCTGCCGGTCAGGTCACTTACTTCGTCCACCGTTCGCAGGATCAACTCACCGAGCGTGTGTGTTGCGGAATACTCCATCAGCTCGAAACGCTTCTGCATGATGGTCTCAGAGCGTTTGCGCTCGGTCACATCCTTGGCAACAACAGACATTCCGCGCGTGGATGGATAGGCATTGACCTCGAAAGAACGCTTTTCTCCATTTAGAACGATTACGGTTTCAAATGTCCTGGGTTGGTGGTCCCTGAGAACATCTTTGTACGTTTGTTCCGATCCGATCCGTTCTTCTGTTCCTCCGAAGATTTCACGGATGGGCTTGCCAATGGCCTTCTCCACCGGGATGCCTGTTACCACTTCAGAAGCTTTATTCCAGTGAGTGCAGCGGAGATCTCCATCCAGCTCGAACAGGATGTCGGTAATGCTGTTTGCCAGCTCGCGGTAATGCGTTTCGCTGACGCGCAGGGCCTCCTCTGCCCGCCCGCGCTCGGCCAGTTCTTTTCGGATCGTCTCATATAACCGGGCATTTTCGAAAGCGATCGCGGCCTGGTTCGCCAGGGTCGCCAGCAGGCGTTCATCCTGTTCGCTGAAAGCGTTCGGCGTTTCACTCTCCACGCTGATCACGCCAATGACATGCTCGCCTACTTTGAGAGGCATATACAGCCCGGACTGGATGCCTGCATGGCTTCGAATGTATTGCGGGTGGGCATTCACGTTCCCTGTGCGAATCGGCACCCCGGTTTGAATGGCCCAGCCGCTCAAGCCATGCCCAATTTTATTGACGCGCGCGATGAAGTGCTGTTCGGCTGCCGACCGTTCTTCATCTTTTAGAGTTGGCAGGTTGAACGCAACCAGCTCCAGATCGTCGCTCTCTTCCCGCATCAGCCGGATCGCTACATGGTGCCAGGAAAGATAACGTGCAAAGGTTTCTATGATCCGGTTGCCGATCTCGGTTGGCTTGAGCAAGCGGCCCACAGCCAGACCATTTTCATAGAGCGCCTCCAATTCTGCCATGTGACGGCGGGTTTCCGCTTCGCTTTGTTTGCGCCGGGTAATATCGCGGTCGATCCCCAGCACGATGTCGCGTTTGCCAAAGTGGATCAGAGAGTTGGATACCTCCACCGTGAACACGCTTCCGTCCTTACGCCGGTGATTGATTTCATAGCGCAGGATACCCTGTTGTCGAATCCTCTCCAGATGTTCCTCCCATTTGTCTGGATCAGCCGGTGTTGCATTGAGAATGTCAATGTGTTGCCCAATCAACTCCTCCCGATGATAGCCGTTCATCTGGCAGGCGGCTGTGTTGCAATCAATGATGGACCAGTTATTGGACGGATCGAGCAGCAGGATGGCGTCCGGCGAGGCTTCGAACAGCGTGCGGAACCGAGCCATGCTTTCCATTAAAGCGCTCTCGGCTTGCTTGCGCTGCGTGATATCCTGTACCGTACCGATCAGGCGCAGATGATCCCCTGTAGCATCGGATTCAGTAAGTCCCAGGTTCGAAAGCCAGTGTACTTCACCGTTTGATCGAACGATGCGAAATTCTTCTGCGAACAGTGTTTTTTCATTCATCGCCTTTTGGGCAGAGGCCATCACACGCTCAACATCGTCGCTGTGGATCAAATTTGTAAAGGATTCGAATGTCTCACCAAGTTCATTTTGTCCTATGCCTGTTAATTCGAAAAAGTCAGGTGACCAGAGGATCTGATTGGTCTGAAGATTCCATTCCCAAACACTCATCTGCGCCCTGGACAACGCCAGAACCAATCGGCTCTCACTCTCGCGTAATGCTTCCTCCGCCCGCTTGCGCTCGGTAACATCCGAAATGAAGAGCAGCACATGATCTTCGCCTTTCGACTGGAATGCAACGCAATGAGCCGTCAGCCACAGGTCTTTTCCAAAGGTACTGACATGATGGATATCACTCGTTACAGGTGCCTTCGTTTTACTTGTTTTTTCAACCAGATCATACAGGCCAGACTCTTTCCACGATTCAATGGTGTGAAAGTTCTGGGCCTGTAATTGTTCGACCTGAGTCCCAACAATGGATGCGGCGCTTTCGTTGGCATAGACGCATTCCCCGGTGAGTTTGTACGTGAGGATGCCAAGCGGGGAGTGATCCAGGATCTTTTCATTGAATGCAAGCAGGTCGTTGATCCGCGCCTCTGCCTGCTTGCGCCCGGTGATGTCGTGGACCAGGGAGATCGCAAATCGACGCCCACCCTGCTTGAATGAACGCATGCGAACCTCCACAGGGAATACCGTGCCGTCTTTCCGGCGGTGGTGTGTATCGAAGGTAAGCGCCTCCCCGGCATCCAGCTGCGTTCGCCTTTGTGCAAGGGCGATTGGTGCCAGATCCAGATCGAAGTCCAGTGGAGTCAATCCGATCAGTTCCTCACGACTATACCCCAGGCTCTCGCAGGCCTGGCGGTTCACGTCCAGAATCCGTCCTTGTTCATCTTCATCATGTAGAAAGAAAGCATCCGTCGCGTGGTTCACAAAGGTGCGGAAGCGGATCTCGCTTGCACGCAGCGCCTCCTCCGCCTGGATCCGTTCCGTAATATCCTGTGCAACCACCAGGACCGATTCGCGTCGATCCACTTCGACAACGTGTGAAGTGATCTCCACATTAATGATCGTCCCGTCTTTTAAACGATGTCTCCAGCCCTCTGAGCGTTCCAGCGCCGAATGCCTCTGCGTGAGACTTTCCATCAGCCGTTCCCGGTCTTCAGGCGGACGGATATCTGCAATGGTCATGTTCAGAAATTCCTGGCGGGAGTATTTGTATTTCGCAATGGCTGCTTCATTGACATCCAAAAAAGCCAGCGTTTTTCGATCATAGAGCCACATGGGGTGAGGGTTGTTCTCGAACAGATAGTGATATCTCTCCTCACTTTTCGCCAGCTTTGCCTCGGCCTCTTTGCGCTCGGTGATGTCGGTGATAAACCCTTCCAGTGCTTGCAGTTGACCTGCTGCATCCAAAATGCCCTGTCCCTTTTCCCAGACCCATTTTTGTTCCCCGGTCGCGGTGAGGATACGATAGGCTAATTCGAAAGGTTGATTGCTCTCCACGGCTGTCTGGATCTCTCCCCAGATGCGTTCCCGGTCATCAGGATGGATCATCTTCCCAAAGTGGCGTCGATGCTCACGGAAGTCCTCTGCCTGATAGCCGCTCAATTCTGTAATGCCGTCACTGATGAACTCCACGGTGTAGTCGGGGTCGTTGCTACAGCGGTAAACGGGACCGGGCAGGTTGCTAAAGAGCATGGTGAGCTGACGTTCACGCTCTCTGAGGATTTCCTCCGCCTGCCTGCGCGCGATCAGTGTTTCCCGTTGCTCCAGGGCATGGATCACAGCCGGGCCCAGGCGCTTGAGGTTTTCCTTGATCACATAATTATTTGCGCCTGCTTTCATGCAATCCACGGCCACATCTTCACTGATCGAACTGGTCCAGATGATGAGCGGGGTCAGCGGCGCATGTTCGAGCGTCAGTTGTAAAGCCTTCAGTCCATTGAAGTGGGGCAGGCTGTAGTCTGACAGGATCACATCCGGTTGGAAAGCCCCCAGCGCCTGTAGAAAATCTTTGGGCGTTGCTACAACCTCAAATTCACAATCTCCTAACGCCTTACGGATTGCATGTCTGGCCAGCTCGGCATCTGCTGCAGTATCTTCAACGATCAGGATACGCGTTGTTTTTTTCATGTTTCTTTCTCGGGGCACAGGTTTCAACGGTCAATCGTCACAAGGGGATACCTGGTTGTGTTTCATTTCAATGGATGATTCACCATCAACCAGTAAACCCCCACCTTGCTCATGGCATCCAGGAATGCATCGAACTGCACCGGTTTGATCACATACCCATTGGCGCCCAGGTCATAAGCTGCCCGGATATCCGGGTCTTCCGCGGAGGAAGTTACCACGACAACCGGGATCGTAACCAGATTGGGATCGCTTTTCATCGTGCGCAAGACTTCCAGTCCGTTCACCTTGGGCAATTTCAAATCCAAAAGGACGACCTTCGGGGAACTGTCGCTCCGATCTTCGTAATTGCCGCGTCGGAACAGAAAGTCCAGAGCTTCCGCGCCGTTCTCGACGTGAAAGAGCCGGTTGGCAAGATTGTGCCTTTTCAAAGCGCGGATCGTCAGCTCTGCATCGCGCGGATTGTCTTCCACCAGCAGAACTTCCACGATGTTACTGTCATTCATGAGAATCCTCCTTGCGCGGCAGGGCAAAATAAAAGGTGGCTCCCTTCTCCGGTTCTCCTTCCGCCCAAACGCGCCCTCCATGACGGCGAATGATACGCTGCACAATTGCGAGTCCTACGCCTGTCCCTTCGAATTCACTCTCACTGTGTAACCTTTGAAAGACGCCAAACAGCTTGTCGACGTATTCCATGTCGAAGCCTGCCCCTGTATCACTCACATAGTAAATATACTCATCCTTGCTCTGTTTTGTCCCCACCTTGATGACTGCCCGCTCCTTCCTGGACGTGAACTTGATCGCGTTGGAAAGCAGATTGGCCCAAACCTGACGGACCAGGGACGGATCTGCCTTCACAGCGGGGAGTCTCGTGATCTGGAAATCGATGTGCTCCTGATGCCTGCCCTGGACCAACTCGTTAAATACCGAGGTCGCCATTGCTTTCATATCAATTTTGGATGTGTACATTGCCTTGCGACCCAGCCGCGAAAAAGCAAGCAGGTCGTCGATCAATTGTCCCATGCGGTGAGCTTCCGCGCTGATGATACTGCAGATCCGTTTCCCTTCCTCATCCAGAGTTTGTTCATAATCCTCCACCAGGATGTGTGTATACCCGTCGATAGCGCGTAACGGGGCGCGCAGGTCATGAGAAACAGAGTAGGAAAACGCTTCAAGCTCTTTATTGGCAGACTCCAGTTGTGCAGTGCGCTCGATAACCCGCTGCTCCAATTGTTCGTTCAAAAGACGGATCTCATCCTCCACCTGCTTCCGCTCGGTGATGTCCTGAAAGATGCCCTGCATCTTAACGATCCTGCCGTCGTTAATGATAGGCAGGCCGATCGTGCGAACCCATTTGTGAACGCCTGCCGCGCTGTTCATCTCCAGTTCAAGATCGTACGATTTACCGAATTGAGTTGCTTCTTTTATTGCCTGTTCAATCTTCGTACGCGATTCGCCGATATAAAACCTTACGCCCAGTTCAACGCTTGTTTCCTGGGAGGGGTCCAGATCATGGATCCGGGCAACTTCATCTGTCCAGGTCCCCTTTAGAGTTTCCGTATCAAACTCCCAGCCGCCAACTTTTGCTATCTCGCTGGTCAGATGGAGCAGCCTGTCTTTGAGCTGCAACGCCTCCTCCGCCCGTTTGCGCTCGGTGACGTCCTGCACAATACCAGCCATGCGATAGGCAAAACCAGTCTCATCGAATAGTTGTCCACCGATTGCCCATATCCAGCGGACTTCACCGTCTTTGCGGCGAATACGGCATTCGAAAATCCAGTCTGTTTGTGCAGTTATGGCTTCCTGGAAAAGACGGTCCACTTCTGCCCGATCTTCCGGAATGACATGAGCAAGAAACATCTCATACGTCCAATGAGGCAGGAGCGATTCGTAGCCGAAGATACGGTCATGTTCGAGTGTACGGAAGACGGTGTGATCCACTAAATCCAGATCCCACCCACCCGTATGACTTTTTTCCAGAGCGAAATTTAACCGCATCTGGCTCTCCCGTAACTCCTTCTCAGCACGTTTGCGTTCCGTGATGTCACGCACGATGCTGATCAGGGTCCGCATGCCGCCAATGGTTGCGCCGCGCGAACTGACCTCCACCGGAAAGGTGGAGCCATCTTTGCGCTGATGAATAGTTTCGAAGAGAATTCCTCCGGCATCTGCCTGTGCCATCTGCTCGGCCGTCAGGTTGACGGTATTACTGGCACGCAGATCCTGAACGGTAAACTCCAGCAATTCCTTGCGGCTATACCCATAGGCCTGCACCGCCGCGGCATTGGCTTCCAGGATGCGGCCATCCTCCCGGCGCATGAAGAGGATGACATCCCGGCTGTGCTCCGACAGCAGCTCGAAGCGCCGCAGGTTCTCCTCCGCCCGTTTGCGCTCCGTGATGTCCCGGTCGATCCCCAGCAGCACATCGCGGCCACTCAGCGAAATTAGCGAAGTGGACACTTCAATGGGAAACTCGCTCTCGTCCTTGCGCCGGTGCAATGTTTCATAGCGCAGGACATTTTCCTTTTGAATTGTTGCCAGATAGTCATTAAGCCCATTGCGAGGCAATGGATTTGGGTTGAGGATATCAATGGGTTGCCCAATCAGTTCATCACGTTCGTACCCATTCATCTGGCAGGCAACTGTATTGCAATCCAGGATGGGCCAGTTGCCGCGCGGGTCGATCAACAGGATGGCATCCGGGGAGGCTTCGAACAGCGTACGAAATTGTATGCTGCTTTCTAATAACGCGGTTTCAGCTTTTTTGCGTTCGGTGATATCACTGCCGTATAAATTAACATAATTAGCATCCGGAATTGGAGTAATGACGATCGAGTAAACAGTATCCTGGCATTGAACATCTATAGTTCTTCTCGCTTTGACCTGGGCTGACTCTTTGATCAGTGTGATCCAATCAGGAGGGAGATCATCCCCAACCTGGCAGCGCCAGTCATCTAACAGGAGTCTGCTTGCGGCGTTGGCATAGATGATTTTCCCCTCATAGGTGACTCGTAAAACCAGATTGGGATTTTCATCCGGGAAGCGTGCCAGGCTTTTGCTCTGCTCCTCTGCCTGTTTGCTTTCAGTGATGTCCTGTACAGTCGCTACGCGGTACAGCAATTCCCCATCATCCCCGATAACACTCACCAAATCCATCTGGACCGGGAAGGTGGAACCGTCACTTCGGATCATCCGGGCTTCATAACGGATGTGACCGATCTGGTCTGCCTTTTCGATATTGCGTCGTACATGCTCATGATCTTCCGGTACATACAAGCTTAGGATGGCCGAGCCGACAATATCCTCCACTCTGCATTTGTGCATACTCGCAAAGGCGGGATTACATACCACAACCCTGTTGGTACCTGGATCACCGATTGCGATCCCGTGCGCACAACCATTAAACGCATCTGCCCATTGCCGGAGTTCTTCCTGTGTCCGTTTGTTTTCTGTCATATCCTGCACCAGGGCGAAGAACCCTTTTACTTGTCCATTGGCCGTTTTATCGGGAACATAGGTGGCATTTACAAAGCGCTCACCCTGAGGAAGGGAAATCGCACTTTCATAATTCACAGCTTCTCCCTTTAGTGCTCGGTCAATATACTTTGAAACTGTCTCATAAGATTCCTTGCCGATGATTTCCTCCACCGTTTTTCCCTGTGTTGTATCCCCAAACCACGCCTCGTATGTTTTGTTTGTGAACCGGTAGCGTCTGTCTTTGTCTACATACGCAATGAATGCAGGCAGTGCATCGATCACCTGCTGTAACTGGGACTCACTTGCTCGCAACGCGGCCGTATCACGCCGGATCAGCCAGTAGAGCAGCAAAGCCGTCACAAGCACATAGCCCCAGCCTTTGTACAAACTGATGATCGTGAGCACTTCCTGATTCGGGGCGATCCGGGCTGCTATTTTGTCAGAGAGCAGGATCCACAGCCCGCCGAGGAAGAGATATAGCAGGGCAATTTGGAAGGCACCCCGGTTCATACTTTTCGGTAAGGGAGGGGATTGGTGTTTGTCCATACAAGCCTCATAATTTAAGGAAAATCTACCATACAAACTGGACAACAGAATATACAGAAAAGTAAAGCGAAAGTGGGAATGCTCACAAAAGAGCCGAACGCATAAGAAGTTCCCTATCCTATTATCATACTCGGAATTGGGGAATATTGACTCTGCGCTGTGTATAATGCCAGCAAGTTGCAAGGGTATGTATATGGAGATCCGCTCGGCTCAACAGGGTGTCCGTTCCGCTACTGAATGTGGGAGTTTGGTGTGTTCGTACAATATACCCCTCGTTCTACCGAACAATAGACCTGTCCATTTGGACAGTGGAAAACTATCCTGTCGACGGGGAAGGCTTTCTTTTACCCTGCCATATAATTCATATGGGAGAATGCTATGAAACCAATCATGCGAAACTATCAAACCGAAGAGGACTACTGGCGCATCCGCGGTTTCCTGCGCAATGTGTCGCTATGCAATGACCGCCATGACTTTTCATGGTCGCTTTTACGCTGGGATTACTGGCGCTGGCATGGTATCGAGAATATGTTTCACTTCCAGCTGCAGGACATGATCACGCTCTGGGAGATGGATGGGCAGATCGTGGCCATGCTCACCCCCGAGAGCATGGGCGAGGCGTTCTTCCATATCCATCCGGCTTTCCGTGCAGAGGTGTCCCTGGCAGAGATGCTCGACGTTGCCGAGACGAAACTTTTTACAAGGAACGACAATGGCAAAACAGAGTTGACCGTTTGGGTGAATGCAAAGGATGATGCGGCGAAATCGCTATTCACCAAACGCGGTTACGCGCGTTCCAGGTGGAGTGTTGAACACATGCGCCGCCGTTCCATGACCCAGCCGATCCCTGATGCCGCGCCCGCGGACGGATACACCATCCGCGCCCTGGGTGACGAAAGCGAACATCCCGCCCGCAGCTGGCTCTCCTGGAAGGTGTTTCACCCGGATGAGCCTGATGAAAAGTACGAGGGTTGGAAGTGGTACAAAAATATTCAGCGTGTACCCATCTACCGCCGCGACCTGGATATCGTTGCGGTCGCATCGGACGGCGAGTTTGCCGCATTCTGCACGGTCTGGTTTGATGATGTCACGCGTACGGCGGTCTTCGAACCGGTGGGTACGCATCCGAATCACCAGAAGCGCGGACTCGGCAAAGCGGTTATGAGCGAAGGCTTACGCCGCGCTCAAAGACTTGGCGCGACTCTGGCAACAGTCAGTTCATATTCACCCGCCGCTCATGCCCTGTATGAATCCATGGGCTTCACAGAGGTCGATCTTCTGGAGCCGTGGATCAGGGAATGGTGATTGGTCAAGCTATATGAAAGATGGACTGGTCGCACCTGCCACCATTCCATCATGCGTATTCTCATACTCTCTCTTTTACTATGTTGAGTAATGCTTCACGTTCCGGGCTAATATCTTCATTCAGCCGCGCCGCCGCAATGACAAGCAGCCAGCGATCAGCCTGCTTCTGCGTATCGGGCACGAGCGAATTGTAGTGATTTCGATACATCCGATTGTAAAGCCCGATTGCCATTCCAGTTATGGGACTTACTACATTTCCCGCGGCTTTTGCCCCAATCGTGAGGATCATACTGGTGCGCGCCATATCCCCCCACGGGTCACCGGTGCAGGCCGTCATCCAATCAATGACAACCGGACCACGTTTAGTGATAAGTATGTTCCCTGGATGATAGTCACCATGACAGAGATTCGGACCATTAGGGAGGGCACCAAGCATTGTTAAGACTTTTCCGCGCAAGTCATCATTAAGATGAGTGGTATTGCGAATGGCATGACTTAACTGGTCTTTATAGGATGGCAGTCCTGTGATGGATCGCTTGTTGATCTGCACCTGTATTTCGGCGAGCTGGCGTGCATACTTTAATGACATCCACGGTCGGATGTTCATATCCTGGAGCATGGAAATACCGTCGAGACGTTCGTAGATCAATCCGCGCCTGCCATTGATCTCAACGATTTCGCCCGCGGCAGGTGATGGCACATCGGCTTCATGCACTGCGCGCGCAACTCTGGCTTCGTATTCGACCCAGTCGGACGGACACCAATCTCGAAATAGTTTCAGAATATGCCCGTCATCCCAGGAGTAGATGACAGCTGTACGGCCTTCGGCAATGCGTCTGGAAGATAAATCTTTCAAGGCTTCACCAATCTTTTGTCAGCCACTGGAGATACATTTCGAATTGCTGACCCGGCAGGCATAGTTGTGCTCGCTGTGCCCTGTTGTGCCCTGTATGGAACTGGTTCTTGATGCTTGCTTCATCTCATGCTTTACGCTTTACAGTATGCCAAAACTCTCTTCACTCAGCCACTGCAAGGATTGTTCCATTCGTTCGAGCCGGACCTCGGCGATCTGCCTGGCGCGCGGGAGGCTGAACCGCCCCTGGATGCCATAACGCCGGTCCAGGATGCGCTGGTAACCGATTTGCACGTTGCGCGGACCGCGGGCAAAATCGCGCGCCATGCCGATCATTCCCAGAAATTCGAGCATATCGGCTTCTCGCAGCAGAAGCGCCTCATTGGATTGGGTCTGGCGCGTATCCCGATAGTCGTGCAGTTCGATGGCTTCGAGCAAAATTTCTTTTTGAGCTGCCGTCAGGTCGAGACGCGGCAGGATTTCCATCTCCACTACCTGGCGCGAGCGGACGGCGTGCTCCACTCCTTTTTGAATGTAAACCGGGAATGCACCCCAGTCATGCAGGTAGGTTGCTAATTGCATAACGTATGCATCGTAGGGGAGATCAGCACCGATCTGCTTGATAAGCTGAAACAGACGTTTTGCGTGCGCGACTGCCCAGTTTTCCCCTACCTGCAAAGTCATTTGAACGATGTTATCGAGAGTGAGTTGAGTTTCTGCCATATGCGAGTCCCTTTCCATGCATGTAGTTATAGTGGTTCACCGATCTCGATCACATGACCATCCGGGTCGTAGAAGCGAAAGACCATCTGTCCCCAGGCTTGCCGTTCAATGGGATGTATCAGTCTTACCTGTTCTTCGATACGCGCGAATGTGTTTTCCAGTTCGGTTGTTTCGAAATAAAGCAGGAGGTTATACCGTCCCTGTGGCTGATCTGTGCCAGAGGGAGCCTCAGCTTTCCAAATCGTGGCGGCCAGTTCGTGAGCCTGGTGAATCGCCAGATGATTTTCGAACAAAACAATGGTGCCATGATCCTGGACCACTTTCAGACCGATGACTTCGATATAGAAGGCCTTTGAGACTTGAATGTCTTTGACAAAAACAATGGAGTGACTGAATTCGATGTTCATTTTGTGTTCTCTCTGCCGATAGGCCAAAGCTTGTATGAAACACAGACAAGTAATAACACTGCAACCCCTACCGAGATTGATGTATACCAAGTGATCAGCCAAACGATTCCGGCGGCCAAACCTGCCAGCCATCTTTTCCACGACAGTGGACGTAAAATGAGCATGATGGTGGTTGCAAAAAAGATCAATGCGGCCGCAACATAGATAGCGAACTCCATGTTGGCTTGTGCCATTGGCTCGACATGCCCCTCGACCCGTCCTTTCACCCCCTGCAGGATTTTCCTGACGGCAAGATGATCTGTGAACTCGGTGAACAGATCGAAAGCAAATTGCCCCGGCTTTTTCCAGTTATGGGTCCAACGAGCGCGGCAGACCAGCCGGGTGTGATTCTCGTCGATCGGATACAGCGCCCAGATAAAACCTCCCCAGCCTGGCTCCCCACTCCAAATCAAATATTGATTTGGTTCGATGGCATAGAAAGTCAAACCGCCAGCCGCGCTGAGCGGAACTTCGTCGCCAACGGTGAAATGCTGGAATTCTGGGATGATGTGATCTGCACTTTGCATCCCGTCCGGACTTCCAATGTTCTCCAAAATATCATAGCCGTAGAACCCCGCACGCCCATATCCCATTTGCAATAACCAGGGCCAGATCTCCTCCGGCGTGCCGTCGATCGTGATCGCTCGGGTAGCCAGAAACGCTGGTTTGGGATTTAACTCGTCGCCCGGCATGGATCGTTGTATCTCTTCCTCCGTTGCGCCCCAACGAAGCTGGTAGGGACGCGCCCACAGGAAATAAGCAGTCATGATCAGCCCGATCAAAACCAGTGCAGCCAAAACACGCATGAAGAGAAGTTTTTGTATTGACATGGATTATAGTAATTCCATGGTACGATGATTGACAAAAAAACTCCCCCGTCTCCGGGGGAGTTTATCACTATCCATGTGGACAGGTTAAGATTCCGGCGCGAGCAGGGTGTTATTTGCCGTACAATACACATCCGGCTGCCAGGGAAAGGGCGGGGAGGCCTTCCAGGTGATCACTTCCGCGTCGATGGCGGTCTGCCCGAATGCCCGGCTGACCGAGATGCGATGATGTCCATCCCGCACGAAATAAGCATCACCGACCTGGATCAATTGGACCGGCGGTATGGGGAAGCGGGATAAATAGGCAATGGCCATACTGACCCAGCGTTCGCGCGCCGCTTCGCTCAACGGATGGAAGCCCAGATCGAAGTCTGTGGTGCGGCCCTCGGACCCGACGATCGAACGGATCGAGACAACTTTGAGTCCTGCGTAAAAACTTCCGCGCACATGCAGATCCGGTTTCAAGGCATTGAGATCATACAGATCCTGTTTGAGCTTCGAAACCTTCCTTCTCAGGCGGAAGATCTTTCCTTTGAACAGGGCGGAGCGGAACTGGGTAAGTGCTGTGTTGTATTGATGGGCATAGACAGCTCTTGAACCCGCGTGATCCGGCAGGTCAGTGTTTTGAAAGAGGTTGATCCGATTGTCGAACATGGCAGTCTACTTGCTTCGGATATATTGTAGGAGCCTGCGAAAGAAACTTCCCCCGCCTCTGGGAGAGTTCTGCACTGGTCAGGTGGACAGGTTTTGAGCCTTACCAAAGTTTGGCATGGTATGAGGACTTATAATGTTTCCTGTGAAGACGGGAGAACGATAGAAACGTGCAACTTCAATCACAGCTGGCTAAAGAAGACTTTGAAAAATATGTGTTGAAAGTAGTTTTGGCTACGTTTGAGAATGGCGGTACTGCTTCCAAACTGGATACCTATGAATTGTCCCCGCCCGTGGATGCCTGGGAATTTCCGAAATATCCCAACAGGACCGTTATTTTGCCACCTGAAGCGAATCTGTTGGCTGAATTGAAAGAGTTTGTCCTGGCAAATGAACCATTCTTGCGGGAGCCCGATTGTTGGCTTGGAACCTGGATCCATCCACAGACGGGATGTTGTTACCTGGATATTACCATGCGCTGTGATGAATTAGATGAAGCCCATAGGTTGTCACTCGAATTCAGTGAGGGTGCAGGTCGCAGGATCGTAGCGCTTTACAACTCCTGGCGCAAGGAAACCGTATATCTAAAAGGGAAGACTCTGAAATGAGAAGCGATAAGTGCAGAATTGTCATCAGGTGGACTGATCAACGGGAGGTAACATGCAAGCGACTCCAACAGACAACCTTATTCGAACAACCTTCAATATCCTTTGGATACTTACAGTCATTGTGATTCTGATTGCCGGGCAGCGCTGGGAATATGTGCGTGAATTTCGGGATAAGATGCTGCGACAATGGAAAGCAGCGCTTGTCATTACCTTATTGCATGCCCTTGGAGCAGTGATCGGTGGGGTGGGACTCCAGTTCTCTTCCCTCCGCGTCTTTTGTGAAACCATGATCGGGCTTGCACTTGCATACAGCCTTATCGATTACGAGCCTTTGCCTGTCACGCAGGCAATGATGGGCAAAGAAAAATGGACTGAGGCCGTCCTCCGTATGTTGGGCGTGGCTTTGGCAGTTGTGGTTGTTGTGATCACCATCGGGATTTTGGGGAGCGCGATCCTATCCATGCTTGGTGAGACAATCGACTCGCAGGGATTTGCACAATTTTTTCCGAAGAGTGTCTGGCAGGGTTTCTTTTTATTGCTGGCAGGTGCAGGGATTGCC
>DASTJG010000477.1:0-6166 GCA_035716785.1 Anaerolineales bacterium | reverse complement strand
ATGCTTACATCATCTCCACCGGCAATTGCAGGAATTCACTGTAGCGATCTGCCTCCCGGGACAGGGCGCGCTCCTCGCTGCGCGTCAGATCCGTTAAAAGTTGTCGTTCCAGGATCACTGCATTCTTCGTGATCGTCCGCCTCCAGCCGCCAACGATCTGACCATCGAGGATGATGATATGAACATACAAGGCGAGCTTATCCTCCTCGGAGCGAAGTGGGCCAACCCGCTTGCCAATGGCACTGCGATCTTTGAAGCCGATAAAGTATTCATCATAATTCGGCAACAGATGAGCCGTCGGTGATTTTTCCCGTACAGGGTTTATAGAATCGGCGAACCAATAGGATTGACCATCCAGTTCTTCGCTCACGAACTCCGGCTTGACCATTTCGATGCCTTTCTTTGCATCTGCCATCGTCAGCCCGGACCACCAGGTGAAATCGTGCAGTGTGGCGGGTCCACGCGTGGTGAAGTAGCGCCTCACGAGTTCTGCCAGTGCTTCGTCGCGCTTCAACGGCCTGACCCGCGGTGCGCGTTCCTCCAGCAGGGCGTAGGTGAATTGCTTACCCTTTCTCCCACCGCTGCAGATCAAGCCATCCAGCTCGGCGGACATCATGAAGTAGCCGAGCCGTTGTCCTTCGGCGGGGATGCCTGCCTTTTCAAAAGCGGCGCCGAGTTCTGCACGCGTCAACTGTCTGTTGCCCTGTAATGCTTTTTCGAGCACTCTGTAGCTTTTCTTGAGGATATCTTTATCCAGCTCCGTTTTGCGATACATGAACGCGTTCCCTGCCTGGACGCGCGGCCCCGTCAGCATCAGCAGCCAGCGAATATCCCTGGGCGCGACAAAGTGCCAGGTGGGCCGCATCACATGCGTGCGCAGGATCTTCCCTTCGTTGAACGCTTTATCGATTGCGGCATCAGTTGCCGGATCTTTCAAACGTTGGGCAAGTGCCCATTTGGCTCCCGCGTAATCCTGAGACTGGACCGCGCCCAGTTGTTCAACCACCTGGGCGGGACTGGTACAGTTCGTTTGAGAGAGGAACTGGTTATGGAGGCGATGGCGGACAATATCTAAAGTCATGATCGATCAGTATCCCTTTCTAATTGTTGATAAGCTGCCGGGTGAATTAAAAATCAACCGCGAACAACTTCAATTCAATATCATCCTCCGACAGCCTGATCATCTTCTCAAACCTCAATCCAATCTTTTCCAAAACGCGGATCGAACCTTCATTGGCCGGGTCTGTAATGGCAACCAGGCGCTTCAATCCGATCACATCTTTTGCATATGTTCTTGTAGCCTGCGCGGCTTCGACGGCATATCCTTTCGACCAGAACTTTGGTAGGAAGGCATAGCCGATGTCGACGTTATCCAATCCATCGCGCTTGATCAGTCCGCACATTCCCATGGATTCGCTGGTCTCTTTCAAGAGGACCAGATACAAGCCAAATCCGTTTTTGGTATAGCTGGCAATGGGTCCGTTCAGAAGATACGCTCTTGCATCCTCCAATGTCCGCACGCCCCGGTCACCGATGTTTTGAATAATGGAAGGTTCATTCAACAATTCGAGGATGAATTCGGCATCCTCCGTCGAAAACTGGCGTAGATACAATCGTTCAGTTTCGAGGATTTTCAAGAGATGAATTCCGGAAAAGCTTTGAGAACCTCGCCGTATTCCCTGGCCGCTTCCTCCCACTCTGTGTTGCCGCTCGCAACCGCGAGATCAAGTGCCAGCAGACGTCCCACGCATTGATTCCCAAGGACAAGCCGATCGTCGAACTGCTTCTTGAATACGCCGCTCACCGTTGCGATGAAGCCAAACACGGCCACCAATCCGCAGGCAAGGACCCAGCCTCCATCTTCAGCGTGGGTGGCCGCCTGTTTGAACAGTTCATCGCCGCCCATTGCGGCAGCCAGCGCCGCAATTAACGTAGCCGCCGCCGGGGATACCACATTCGCCACGAATAACTGCATATCGGTCCGGCGAATGCGCTCCACTTTTTCCCTGGCGATTGCCAGGCTGGATTTTATCGATTGGGTGAATGCAGCATGATCCTGCGTTGCTGCGCGACGCGCTGTCGCTTTGGTCTCAGCCATAATTACCTCCAACAAAAACAGTTCATAAAACACTAAATCTACTTCGGCAAAGCAGATTATAGATGATTTTATTCTCCTGATCGAATATCCGTCAGCAGCCGTGACTCAAAGCGAATATCTCGGAACGATGCAGTGCAGCCCTCTCCGTCCGGTGACTGCGCCTCGAAGCCGATCTGTGCATCCTTGTGATTTTCCAGTTTGAAGTAGCGAATGAGATTCCATGCCTTTCCATCCTCCAAGACATGGAAGGCATAGGCCTGCTCCAGCTTCGCGACCCGCTTATAGACCGGGCCCTGGGAACAACCTTTGTCGGAAGTGCTTTAGTGATTATATCTGTTCTCATGTTCACACTGAGCAGTTCCTGGTATTTTTCTAAAAGGTACTTCCTCCCTTATAATTACCCTCGCCAACCGTAAACTTGTACTGACTGCCCGATAGGGCGTGTCGAAGTATCCAAAATCTAAAATCATAAATCAAAAAATCCCATGCCTACTCCATTAATCGAATGCATTCCCAACTTTTCCGAAGCGCGGCGTCCCGAAGTGATCGACCAGATCGCCGCAGCGATTGAATCTGTGGACGAAGTCAAACTCCTCGACCGTTCCTCCGACCTGGACCACAACCGTACGGTGCTCACGCTGGCGGGACCGCCGTTCGCGGTGGAGGAGGCCGCGTTCCGCGCCATCAAAACGGCGGCGGAACTCATCGACCTCGACAATCACAAGGGCGAGCATCCGCGCGTCGGCGCAACGGATGTAGTGCCTTTCGTGCCGCTGAGCGGCGCAAGCATGGACGATTGCATCGCGCTGGCGAAGCGGCTGGGGGAACGCGTCGGGAACGAACTCAGCATCCCGGTCTATTTGTACGAAGCGGCGGCCACACGCCCCGAGCGCGCCAACCTCGAGAACATCCGCAAAGGTCAATACGAGGGGCTCAAAGCTGAGATCGAAACCGATCCCGACCGCCAGCCCGATTATGGTCCTGCCAAACTTGGTCCGGCCGGCGCGACGGTCATCGGCGCGCGCAACCCGCTCATTGCCTTCAACGTGTATCTCACCACAGGCAATGTTGATATTGCCAAGAAGATTGCCAAGGCGATCCGGCATTCCTCGGGCGGGCTGCGTTATGTCAAGTCGTTGGGCCTGCTCGTGGAAGGACGCGCCCAGGTCTCCATTAATTTCACGAACTTCCGCGAGACGCCGCTGGCGCGTGTGATCGAAACCATTCGGCGCGAAGCTCAGCGTTACGGCGCCGGCATCCATCACAGCGAGCTGATCGGATTGATTCCCCAGGAAGCCTTGATCGACGCGGCGGTCTGGTACACCCAGCTCGATGCGTTCGACAAGGGCCAGGTGTTGGAATCGCGACTCTTTGAATCCTCCGCTTCTGCTCCTCAGCCGAAGCCTGTTTCCTTTATCGAAGAGTTAGCCGCCCCGACGGCGACTCCGGGCGGCGGCTCGGCGGGAGCGTACGCGGGCGCGATGGGCGCGAGCCTGGTCGCGATGGTGGCGGGGGTCACCATTGGCAAGAAGAAATATGCTGAAGTCGAAGCGCAAATGCAGGCCATCCGCGTGATGGCAGAAAGCCTGCGCAAGGAACTCACCCAGGCTGTGGATGATGACTCTTCTGCATTCGAAGCCGTCATGGGCGCGTTCAAACTTCCGAAGGAAACGGAAGAACAACAGACCAAGCGCAATGCCGCCATTCATGTCGCGACCCTCAACGCAGCGCGTATCCCTCTGCGGGTTGCGAAGGATGCCGTCAAGGTGATGGAACTGGCCTGCAAGTGTGCCAGGGAGGGCAACATCAATGCGATTAGTGATTCCATGTCCGGCTTTGCCATGTCGCGCGCGGCGCTCACGGCGGCTGCTTATAACGTGAAGATCAATCTTAATTCACTGGAGGATAAGTCGGCGGGGGAGAAGATTTTGGAAGAATTGAAAGAGTGTGAGGCTAGAGCGGATGAGCTTGAGAAGGAGATCCGCAGGACCGTGGAAACGCGCGGAGGAATTTAATATGTCGTTGCGAGCCTTCGGGAAGCAATCTCAAATTTTCAGGAGATTGCTTCGCTCGCTGCGCTCCCTCGCAATGACATTATGCTCTCTCCTGTTCCTTGCATCCTGTATAAACATCGAAGCGACGGCTACCCCCGTCGCTTTGGACACTCCTGTAGTTCCAACAAATACAGTCTTGCCTCCCACACTTGTTCCATCACCCACAGTTACTCCAGAAATTCTCTGTGATCCATTCAGCGCCGATTTTTGCATCACGGAAGGTCATTTCATCCTGCAGCGCCCGATCGAGCCTCCGGCGAATGACAAAGTGGACGCGACCTACCGCTATGGCTCAACCGCCAACGGGACGCGTGATCCGCATCATGGGGTTGAGTTTCCCAATGCAAGCGGGACGCCTGTCTATGCCGCTGCGAGAGGGATTGTCATCTTTGCAGGGCCCGATAAGGAAGATGTCTACTCACCCTGGGAAAATTACTATGGCAACCTTGTTGTCATTCAACATGACAATGAGTTGTTTACTTTGTACGCCCATCTTTCGAAAATCGATGTTCAAACTGGGCAGGAGGTCTTCACCACTGACAAGATTGGGGAGGTCGGCAGGACCGGCACAGCGATCGGGAGCCATCTTCACTTTGAAGTCCGCCGCGGGAACGGTGAGGATTATTTTGCAAACCGCAATCCTGAACTGTGGCTGGTGCCTGCAAAAGACAGCAGTGGTACGCTGATGATCTCTGTTGTGGATCAAAATCACGAACTTATCAAGTATGCAGAACTTACCATCAGATATCACCTTGACCGATCCCAGCGACATGTCAAATCATATTATGGAACAACCTATGCGCCCGAGACGTTGTATGGAGAGGAGAACGCGGCATTGGGCGAATTACCCGCTGGTGATTATCGCATTGCGGTCAAGGTGAATGGCCAGGTCTATGAGCGCTGGGTTGAAGTACAATCGGGCAAACTTACGCAGGTTGTGTTTGTTGTGAAGTGATGATTCGCCACAGAGATCACAGAGTTTTTTCTCTACGTGCCCAGTGGCGAAAATTTCAACTTGGAGAGAAGAATGGGACTCAAACC
Source organism: Anaerolineales bacterium (assembly GCA_035716785.1). Taxonomy (GTDB): domain Bacteria; phylum Chloroflexota; class Anaerolineae; order Anaerolineales; family Villigracilaceae; genus Defluviilinea. Next base: position 973 of record DASTJG010000477.1, on the reverse strand, counting down.
TGATCACTGGATTCGCAAGATGGCGCATGAACATCGCATGATCGAACCGTTCGAAGAGAAACAGGTCCGCAATGGAGTGGTTTCTTACGGCGTTTCGTCGTACGGATACGATGTCCGTGTCGCGGACGAATTCAAGATTTTTACCAATGTCTTTTCCGCAACTGTTGACCCCAAGAACTTCGATACAAAGTCCATGGTGGATTACATCGGTGATGTGTGCGTCATCCCGCCGAACTCGTTTGCGCTGGCGCGCACGGTCGAATACTTCCGCATCCCGCGCAAGGTGCTGACGGTTTGTCTCGGAAAATCAACGTATGCAAGGTGCGGGATCATCGTGAACGTGACTCCCTTCGAGCCGGAGTGGGAAGGCTTCGTCACCCTCGAAATCTCGAACACGACGCCACTGCCTGCCAAGATCTATGCCAATGAGGGTTTGGCCCAGGTCCTGTTCTTCGAAGCGGATGAGGAGTGTGAGATCTCGTACGCGGACAAGAAGGGTAAGTACCAGAAACAACAGTCGATCGTCTTGCCGAAGTTGTGATGAAAAATTCAAATAACAGACGAGACCGAGGCTCATCACCTCGGTCTTTTGCTTATGAATGTTTCTTCACATCCTCCATCGCCTTCTCGACATTCACAAACGGCAGGACGATCAACCCGGCGATGAAGTAAAAGATCAGCGATAGGATGCCATAACGCAGGCTGCCGAAGATCTGGTTGGCCAAGCCGAAGATCAATGGACCTGTCCAGGATGTGCCGCGTTCGCTGACCTCGTAGAAGGAATAGAACTCCGCTTCCTTGCCCTCAGGGATCATCTGGGCAAAGAGGCTGCGGCTGATGGCCTGCGAGCCGCCCATCACGAGCGCAATGAAGGCGCCCAGGATAAAGAACTGCAAGACCCGCGTATCACCTTGCAAACCAAAGAACGCAAACAATACCACGCCCAGCCAGATGATGAGTGCAACGATGATGG
>DASTJG010000476.1:0-2539 GCA_035716785.1 Anaerolineales bacterium | reverse complement strand
CGTTGAATATACCCAGGTCTATCACTCCCAGGACGTTGGTTTCAGCGGGATCATTTCAGGCTCCGAGACGGTCCGAGCAGCATTTCAGCCCGTGACCGCCCGCTATGTGAAGATTATCTTTGCAAATGCCGGCACCGCCGTGGATGAGGTGGAAGTCTTTATGGTCCAGCCGCCCGGGGTCGCGGCTCATTCCACTCGCAAACCAAGGGATGAGCAGCCAGCAGTACCTGCCACTCCTGTGCCCAGCAATACACCGTTCCCGACGGACACGGCTATCCCGGTCTCCACGGATACACCGGTTCCGACCGACACACCCGTGCCGCAGCCGACCGATACGCCAACCGATATTCCGCCGACCAGTACGCCGCGCCCAACCCGAACGCCGACACCCGAACCAACGGACACACCACCTCCGACGTCGACGCCCAGCCCCGTGGCCACAGATACGCCCGAGCCCACCAATACACCCGTACCGACCGATACACCGGTCCTGGCGCCCACGAATACCGTCGAGCCAATCGTCAGGTTCACCGAAACGCCAATGGCCATTGCCACGCCCTGAATCTAACTTCTTTAGAATGCCAAGCCCCTGAAATCATGTTGCTGTCAGGGGCTTGCTGTTTCATGGGCGTGGAACCTGGTACGCCTCTACAGGTATGGTGCCTCAAGTTGCAGGGAATCAAAAAAGAATCGAATACAATCGACCTTTTTCATCCCTGTTGCACATGGTAAGTGTCGTTATTTCTATTGTTATCTGAGGAGTGAGCATGGCTGAACCAATGTATTTCCAGTGGCAAAACAAATTCCTTTTAAAGACCATTTATCCCCGACGGAACCGCAAGCTGGCGGATTTCCTGGTCTACTGCCAGGAAATCGATGTATGGGAGCAATACAAGGATAAGGACATCAACGACCTTGGTGCGGATGTGGATGCTTATATGGCGAACCGCGAGAATGCGGTTATTACAGCTTATAAATCCTATAAGACCGAGTACAGTTATTTCACGAATGAGGAGATGTGCAAGTGGTATCTTGGGAAATATAAGCTCACGGATGAAGCGGAGCTCGCGCCTATTAAAGAGTTGCACCGTGCCTTCCTGCAGAATTTGCCTAAGCGCCAGGATGTTCGCAGAGAGAAGAATTTCGTTGCGTACTATCTCACCGTCTGGCAGGAGAAGGTTCGAAAGCTGAAGGAGGAAGAGAAACGGCTAGAGCGCCGGCTGGAGATCATCCTGCCTGACCATCGCGATCGACCTGCCCTGACCCAGCAATTGCAGAAATTGAGGGAGGTCACCCTGCCCATGCTCAACGAGGAGCTGAAACGACTGGTTAAGTTCCTTTCGACGTATAACAAGATCGAGAAGCGCAAGCTCGAGTTTTACAAGGCAACGGAGTCCGCCAAAGGGGAAGTCCAGGGTCTGCGCGTGAAACTGGATGGCCTGCGGACGCCAGTCCAGCGGCTGGAGGCGGAATGCCGCGAGCTCTCTACCGCCGTTGCCCGGATCAAGACCCCGCCAAAACGGGAAGCCTTCGAGGGATATTTCGCCACGGAAGATGTGCAAGACGACCTTTGCCGTGATTTTCCCGAGGCGGACCCCTCTTTGATCAATGGGATCAGCGGCGTGCACAAGCGGCTCGCCGGGGAGCTGCGCACCCTGCACAGCGATGATGTCAAGCGCGTCCGGCTCAAGAACTATGTCGACGAGCTGCGTGGGCAGCAGAGCACCCTCGTATCGGAGGTCAACCGGCTGGAGTCACAGGTACGCGGCGCCTCCGGTGGTTCCCCGCAGACCGGTGAAAAGCAGGCGCGCCTGAATATGCTAAAAGGCGCGGGGCTGAGAGCCGTGGAAACGGAGCTGGACAAGCTAAGTGATTATCATGCAGCCTATGAGTATGCCAACAAGCCGCAGGCCGAGCGCTCAAAGCTAAGTGAACAGAAAGAAAAGGAATTACAGAAGAAACGGGCGAGCATCTCGCAGCTGGAAGAACAGGCGTCTGCTGTAGAGAAGGATCTCCAGACAACGGAATCGATCCTCACTATGTCGGAGGTCGATTACCTGGTTCGTTTTGTCCCGGAGAAGCCCATCAGCGTGTCAGATATTGTGCGCGGCAAGATCGAAGCCTATAAAGCCGCGCTGGAAGAAAGAATGGATGAGAAGCGTTCCGACGACGAGATCCAGCAGGAATTTCTGGAGGAGATCGTACAGCGCTTCATCCAAAAGCCCCGGGAATATCCGCTCTGGCTTCAGTACATGGTCATCCACTTCTCGGGGATGCGCTATGCCACCGCACACGGCTCCTGGGCGGACCCGAAGGAATTGTTAAGCAACCTGCGCACATCCGAGCTCGAGAAGGTGTTCAAGACCTGGGACGACGATACGGTGGAAGCGGTGAGCGAGGAGCGGCTGGACGCGTACGAGTCGCCCAACCCTGCCACGGCACCCAGGCTGGCATTGGCAACGGATCAAAAGTCGAAGGAAAAGGTCACGACCTATCTGAGCAGGCTTAAACTGCCCTACCGTAGACGGGACGCCCTCTT
>DASTJG010000475.1:0-5411 GCA_035716785.1 Anaerolineales bacterium | reverse complement strand
GCTGCCGGATGAAAAAACAGTTCTCGGCGTAGCGCGCCGCGTCGATGAAGAACGGGATGTTATGTTCATGGTAGACCGCCGCGACCGCTTTGATGTTTTCCATCGAGACGGGCTGTCCGCCTCCCGCGTTGTTCGTCACCGTGATCATGCCGAACGGGATATTCGCTGCGCCGATCTTTTCGATGAAGGCGCGTAGCTTGTTGATGTCCATGTTGCCCTTGAACGGATGTGGATTCGTCGGGTCGAAGGCTTCGTCGATGATCAGGTTCGTCGGGCGCCCGCCGCGGGCCCGGATGTTGGCGTCGGTGGTGTCGAAGTGCATGTTCGAAGGGACGGATTGCCCCGGCTTGACCAGCACCGCGCTGAGGATATTCTCGGCGGCGCGTCCCTGGTGGGTGGGGACGAAATGCTTGAAGCCAAAGATATCCTCCACCGCTGCCTTGAGGCGGTGAAACGAACGCGCACCCGCGTAGGACTCGTCGCCGCGCATGATCGCCGCCCACTGCTCCTGGCTCATCGCACCCGTGCCCGAGTCGGTGAGCAGATCGATGAAGATGTCCTCAGCTTTGAGGGCGAACAGGTTATAGCCTGCCTCCCTGAGGGCGGCTTCGCGCTCCTCGGGGGAAATGAGGCGGATCGGTTCGGTCACTTTGATGCGGAAGGGTTCGGGGGGATAGTGCATGAATTCTCCTTATGGATTGTCCACAGGACCCCCGCCAAAAGCATGCGGGGCTATCGTGCTTCGCTTGTCCACAGGACTGCTTCGCTTGTCATACAAAGTGTAGCACCATTCAGGAAAGGGGACAGGTGACAGATTTCGTAAAAGTGTACGTGAGTCGTCCAGTGTTGGAGCAGTCATAACAGTATGTATTTCCTCCCGTTATACACAGCACAGGGGCCTATTTTGCTTTAGAAAAGTGGATGTGTAAATAAGGAGGCCAAGATGGCAACCAATCGAAAAAGTCAAAATGGGAGATTTCGAAAAGCGCCGGGCAGCAGCGGGCAGGGAAATTACTATCACGTTGAGGTTCGGGATAAAGGAGATTTCGAAACCTTCCGCACGCAGGATGTGGGCGATGAGGGTCATCTCCAGCGGGTGGCGGGGAAGCGCTCCAGCGGCTCGTGGGCAACGGTCAAGTGGTTGATCGACAAAGAGGATGCCCATGTGGAGGACGGCAAGCTGGTCGGTGACACAAAGGACGCCAGGGATCTGATCAAGCAGCTTGGTTCGAAGCCGGTCCAGGTGCGCGGGGATCGCTTCGAAGCCAGTCCGAGACGGAACGTCCCCGAGCGTTCCAAACCAACCGCGGCACAGCAGCGGGCGCGCAAACAGAACATCAAGAAGGCGCAAGCGACGCGGCGTAAGAAATCATAGAGAGGTAGAGATGAATAAAGGTGAAAATATGCTGGGTGAAAAGTCCGCCACCTGTGAAGTGTGCGGCAACACCTACGACAAATGTTTTGAAGTGAAGATGGGTGGGGAAACCCATGTATTCGACAGTTTCGAGTGCGCCATCCACGCGCTGGCGCCGACCTGTGCACACTGCGGCTGCAGGATCATCGGTCATGGCATGGAGACTACAGATGCTCTGTACTGCTGTGCACACTGCGCCGCTCAACATGGCGTTCACAAGCTGGAGGACCGTGTCGAGGAGAAAAGCACAGCATGAAAATCAGCGAGATCATGACGCACGAGGTGGAGGTTGTCCAGCCGGACGACGCGCTGCGAGTCGCAGCCAGGAAAATGCGGGATCGGGATATCGGTTTTTTGCCGGTGTGTGATGGGGAGGTAGTACTGGGTGTCTTAAGCGACCGTGACATTACCATCCGGGCGCTGGCGGATGGCATGGACGTCAATATTATGCTGGCGCGCGACCTGATGACAACGCCCGCGATCTATTGCTTTGAGGATCAGGATGTCAGGGAAGCGGCCAAGATCATGGAAGAGAACCAGATCCGCCGTCTGGTGGTCCTGAGCCGCGACAACAAGAGCCTGGCTGGTATCGTCTCGCTGGGCGATCTCGCCAGGAGCGGTACGGCAAGTCTCTCGGGCAAGGTCCTGCAGAAAGTCTCCGAGCCTGAGACCTCCAAACCACCTGAGAACACGTAGTGCGTCATTCAAATAAGAAAACTTTGTATCACCGCTGAAAACCAGCGGTGATTTTTTTTCTTGCCGCGAAATTCACGAGTTTTTGAGCAATTCGCGTGATTCGTGGCTGAGACATTGGGCACTTCACGTGCTGATTTTACTACCTGGATTGTTAGCGGTGGTATCATTACAAGTCCATCAGGGATGATGTACTTTGCAACAGATCGAGGTTTTTATGTTTCGTTTTTTCAGAAAGCGGGAAGAAGTATTTCATAAATTGATTCAAGAGCAAGCCTCCATCACTTATGAAGGGGTGAAGCTGCTCGTCAAATATTTCGAGACAGAGGAACATGAGATCGCGGAACAGCTTGCCCTCAAGGAAAAGGAAGCCGATGAAGTCCGGCGCATCCTGATCGATGAACTGAACCGCACATTCGTCACGCCATTTGACCGTGAGGATATTTTTGCACTCTCGCGCTCCATTGATGACGTGATCGATTATGCCGATAGCACCGTGAGTGAGATGGTAGTCCTGAAGGTCGATCCTACACCGTATATGCTGCGGATCGCGACTCTTTTGAAGGATGCGGCGTACGAGATCTACCAGGCAGTTCAGCGGCTTCAGAAGAATCCGGCTGTGGCGATCGATCATGCCCAGCGCGCCAAGGCGCTCGAGAACCGCGTCGAGGGGGTGTATCGGGAAGCGATCGCTGATCTGTTCACGGGACCCGAGGATGTCCATCACGTCGTCGAGATGTTGAAGCTGCGCGAGGTTTACCGGCATCTCTCGAACGCGGCCGATCGTGGCGATGAGGCGGGGAACATTATCGCAGATATTGTGGTGAAGAAGACTTAAAACCATGTTGTTGCGAGGAGTGTAGCGACGACGAAGCAACCTTTCTCAGCAGGAGATTGCTTTCCGAAGGCTCGCAACGGCATTTAAACTCTTATGTCCCAGGAACTCATTCTTGTCATTGCTCTTGCGCTGGTCTTCGATTTGCTGAACGGGATGCGGGATGCCAGCAACATCGTCGCGACGATGATCTCGTCGCGCGCTTTCGGTCCGCGCACAGCGCTGGGGATTGCCGCGGTCGCCGAATTTTTAGGACCCTTCCTGTTTGGGGTCACCGTTGCCAGAACGATCGGTGAAGAGATCGTTCAGTCGAATGTCCTGACTCTGAGCGCGATCCTGGCTGCACTGATCGGGGCGATCCTGTGGAATCTGATCACCTGGTATTTTGGCATCCCGGGCAGTTCCTCGCACGCGCTGATCGGCGGGATGGTCGGCGCGGTGCTCGTCGGAGCGGGACTCGGCGCGCTTAAATTTGCCGGGTTATACAAAGTCCTGATCGCGTTATTTGCGTCCCCGCTGATCGGCTTTGCGATCGGCTTTGCTGTCACCCGATTAATTTATTTTCTCGTGCGCGGTGCATCTCCCAAAATAAATAGCCTGTTCAAAAACGGTCAGTTATTCACTGCTCTGGCTATCGCATTCAGCCACGGAACGAACGATGCCCAGAAGACGATGGGCATTATTGCGATGAGTCTGGTCATTGGCGGCATGTTGCCAGCGTTCCAGGTGCCAACCTGGGTCATTGCGATCAGCGCGGCGGCGATTGCCATGGGCACGAGCCTCGGCGGCTGGCGGTTGATCCGTACACTGGGTGGCAAGTTTTATAAGATCCGGCCGTTGCATAGTTTTGCTACACAGTTGAGTTCCGCAGGTGTGATCCTTGGCGCTTCTTTTTTAGGTGTGCCGGTGAGCACGTCACAGGTCGTCAGTTCGGCGATCATCGGTGTAGGCTCTGCGGAACGCGCCAGCAAGGTCCGCTGGAGCGTGGCGGAGGATATTATGGCCGCCTGGCTGATCACCATCCCGGCCAGCGGATTGCTTTCGGCTGGAGTCCATTGGTTGCTCATGAATATCCTGCATTAGGCGTTTGAGTTGTCATTGGCGAGTATAATGAAACGGACAAATTCTCTGCCACCACGAGGACCCCGCGCGTGACAAAACTCTTCTTTGCAACCGACATTCATGGGTCGGACATTTGTTGGACCAAGTTTCTCAATGCAGGAAAATTTTATGAAGCCGATGTGTTGATCCTCGGCGGCGATATGACGGGCAAAGCGGTTGTCCCGTTCGTTCATCAGGGCGGAAAGAATTACCGCGTCACATTGCTTGAACAGGTGTTTGATATTTCAAATGACGATGAACTGCAGGACATGATCAAGCGTGTCCGCAGCCGTGGTTATTACCCTTACCTGACAAATCCGGATGAAATTGCCGAGCTGGAAAAGGACCCTGAGCGAGTGCACCAGATCTTCACGAACGAAGTGCTCAAAGTAATGCAGCAGTGGATGGACCTTGCCGACAGAAAACTGGATGGCACGGATATGCAAGTCTATTGTTGTCCCGGCAACGATGATATGAGTGAAGTGGATGAGATCGTTCGTGCCTCCCGCCGCGTGATCCTCGTCGAGGGGCAGGTGACTCCCCTCGACGGAATCCACGAAATGATCGCCTCGGGTTGGTCGAACCGCACTCCTTGGGATACGCACCGCGAAGAAGATGAGGATCAGCTCGAAGCGCGCTATGAAGCGATGATCTCCCGGCTCAAGGACCCGCGCAACGCGGTCTTCAACATCCATGTGCCACCCTACAAGTCAAGTCTTGATGAGGCCCCAGAGTTGGATAAAGATCTGCGACCCAAAATGGCCGGGCAGGCACTCAAACCCGTCGGCTCAACCGCTCTGCGCAAAGTGATCGAAAACACTCAGCCTTTGCTTGGCCTGCATGGACATATTCATGAGGGGCGCGGTGCGACGCGCATTGGCAGAACGCTGTGCATCAACCCCGGTTCGATGTACGAACAGGGAACTTTGCTCGGCGCGATCGTGACACTTGGCAGGAACAAGATCCAGAATTATGTGTTGACCACCGGGTAGTTTCCCTCACTTCGGTGAGTGAGAGTATATCAAACCAAAGGAGCAACTATCTTATGACCAATCTCTTCGTTCGCAAAGCGACCGGCCTGGTACGTTCGTGGTCGGTCTTCGACGCGTTCATCTACGCGTTGTTCTCCATCAATCTCATCACCCTCGGGTTGTACAGTTTCAGTCAGATGTACTACTTCGGCGGTGGACTGGTGCCGGCGCTGATCGTCAGCGCGATCTTCATCTTCTTTGAGGTCGTGGTCTACGCGGCGCTGATCGCAGTGATGCCGCGTTCCGGTGGGGATTACGTCTGGCAGAGCCGCATCCTTGGTGGGGCCGTGGGCTTTATCCTGGCGGTGACAGGCTGGTGGTTCATCCTGTGGTTGTG
>DASTJG010000474.1:0-7730 GCA_035716785.1 Anaerolineales bacterium | reverse complement strand
AGGAAGAACACCATGAAGGGAATGTCTTTTGGATTGATGAAGGCATGTCCCCATAGGAGAGGTTGAGATGTGTAAAGAAGTAATATCCCCCAGGCGCTCCAGTTACCAAACCAGCGCCTTGCCAACGAATATAAACACAATCCGCCAAGCTGAAAGAGCAGGAAGTATGAGAAATGCCAGATATCTGCCGCGAAAAGATTCGGAAAAATCAGTTTCAGAAGACGAATGACCAGTTCTGGAAAGATGATGAATGCCGGTCCATAATTGGGAAGATCGTGCGGGCCAAACACGGGGACATAAGCAAGAGCAAAGAAGGATCGGTAAGCATCAACACTATTTTGAGCATAAACATAATACTCCGGCTCGTCATAGCTAACGCCGAAATCGCGAACGATGAACAGCCCAATGAGGAGGTTGGAGATGAACCAGAGTGTGAGAATGTATTTTTCTATTTTGCTCATATTGTGGCGGTAAAACGTAGACAGGTACACAGGTAGACACGGAGATAAAGGGATTTGTCTACTTGTGTACCTGTTTCCTTGTATACCTATCGCATTAACTGCTCGACCCTGCTCTCGCCGACGCTATAGTATTTGGCATCCTTGTGATGCACGATGACCGCAGCGGTGGATTGTTCAGGGATCAACTGGTATGCCGGAGAAAGTGTCATACCAAGTTCTGTTTCCACAGCGGGCAGGAGTTCGAACACTTTCTTGTGATCCTCCAGTTCCGGAATAGCAGGATAGCCCCAGGAGTAACGCTTGCCCTGATCTGCACCAATCCCCAGTTCGCGGCGGATGTGGTCGTGCAAATAATCAGCGGTGGCTTCCGCAGTCTGAACGGCGAGTCCGTGCGTGAAGTATCCCTCGGAGTAATCGCCTTTGGCCTGCAAGGCATCGAAGCGCTCTGTAGCTTCGAGCCCAACCGTCACGACCTGGAGCGCAACTACATCGAGCTTGCCTGAGTCGACCGGCGAAAAGTAATCAGATAAGGCGAGGTGATCGTCATATGGCTGGCGCGGGAACACGAAGCGTGTCAGTTCATCAGGTGAAGCCGTATCGATCGTTGCAGGGTCATAGATGATCAAGTCATCACCAGTGGACTGGCACGGGAAATATCCATACACGGCCTGAGGTTTGAGCCAGCCATCCTTGAGGGCAGCTTTTGTCATTTTTTCCAGGCGCGCCTCGAACTCTTTCTTTAACTTTTCCCACTCGGGACCGTGGGAATTTTTCGCGCCCCACGACAGGCGATACAACTCATTGAGATTGAGATGCTTCAACACCATCTCGAGCGGCATGTCCTTGACGATGCGCGGGCCCCATTTCAGGGGATGATTGATCGGCTCTGGCTGGACCGAGGAGCGGGTTGCCGTTGTTTTGCGATAGTCTGGCGTTTGGGATTTCCGGCCCAACTCCATTTCGGCTTCGCGAATGTTCTTTGCCAGCAACTCGGGACGCTTCTCAGGATCGATGAGCTGGTCCATGGTTTCCAGACCCTCGAACGCGTCCTTGCAGTAGAAGACGCCCGGCTCGTAGAAGTCTCCGCTTTCCGTTTGGAGGATGCGCCGACCGAAGCGGCGGTTGATCGCCGCGCCGCCCACCAGGATGGGAACTTTATGTCCGCGCCGCTGCATTTCATTGACGATGAGCGGCATCTGCTTCGACGTGGATACCAGCAGTGCCGAGAGCCCGATCGCAGTCGCGTTGACTTCCACGGCTTTGGTGATGATCGTCTCGGCGGGTACCTGCTTGCCGAGGTCGATCACGGTGTAGCCGTTGTTGGCAAGGATCGTCTTGACTAGATTTTTGCCGATATCGTGCACGTCACCATAGACGGTCGCGATGACGACCGTGCCTTTGGTCACGCCTTCGACCTTCTCGAGGTAGTTTTCGAGATGGGCAACGGTCTTCTTCATCACTTCGGCGGATTGCAGCACGAAAGGCAGGATCAATTCGCCCGCGCCGAACTTGTCGCCCACTTCCTTCATGGCAGGGAGCAGGACAGTGTTAAGGGTGTGGACAGCCTTGACGTGATTTTCTGCCCTTTTCTTTTCATCTTTCATTTTCTCGCCAGCGGGAAGGGGATAGGGGATCAGGGCATCGATATCCGCCTCCACTCCATCCTTGTGGCGGTGCAGGATCTTCCAGTGCAGGCGTTGTTCGGGTGTCATGCCCTCGGTGGGATTGGACGCGGCATTTTGTTCGGTGGGTGTGACCTTTTCGTAGTATTCGATGTAGCGCTGCAGCGCGTCCGGGCGACGGTTAAAGATCAGGTCTTCGGCGAGGTCTTTTTCCTCCTGCGGGATGTCGGGATAAGCAGTGATGTGTGCGGGATTGACGATCGCCATATCCAGCCCAGCCTGGATGCAGTGATAGAGCATGACCGAGTTGAGCACTGGACGGGCATGCGGTGCGAGACCAAATGACAGGTTGCTCACGCCAAGTGAAGCCATCACACCGGGCAGGTTTTGCTTGATGAGGCGGATGCCTTCGATGGTTTCGATGGCGGAGTTGGCGAATTCTTCATCGCCTGTTGCAAGAGTAAAGGTCAGTGTGTCGTAAACAAGATCCTGCGGCTTGAGCCCATGGTCGTTAACTGCAATGTCATAGATGCGTTTTGCAACCTCCAGTTTTTTCTCGCGGGTCTTCGCCATGCCGCCTTCGTCAATGGTCAGGATGATGACTGCGGCGTTGTGTTCTTTTGCCAACTTGAAAATCTTGTCGGCTTTTTCACGCCCTGATTCAAGATGTGTGGAATTGATCAAACAGCGTCCGGGCGCGGTCTTGAGCGCGACCTCGAGCACATCCAGTTCGGTTGTGTCGATCACGAGCGGAACGTCCACGCCCATTTCAAGTTTCTTGACGACATTGCGCATCAGATCCACTTCGTCTGGGCGTTCGGTGACCGCGCAGGAAATGTCGAGGGCGTGCGCGCCGAATTCCACCTGCTCGCGGGCGATCTCCAAAATGGAGTCGTAATCTTCTTCGAGCAGAAGACGCTTGAATTTGCGCGAGCCCTGGGCGTTAAGCCGCTCGCCGAGCAGGGTTGGCGGCGGATCCTGTCGCATGGAGATGGCTGACATGGCGGAGGCAAGTTGGGGCGTCGCCTGTTTCGGGCGGTCAGGATGCGGATGCGCGTTCAACTTATCCACTAAAAGTTTCAGGTGCTCGGGAGTTGTCCCGCAGCATCCACCTACGATCGAGATGTTGTGCTTGGTCACGAATTCGTACATGTCATTCGCGAACGGTTCGGGCTCGAGCGGATAGACCGCCTGTCCATCCACGTTGAGCGGCAGACCCGCGTTCGGGATGCACGAAACGGGCAGCGTGGCATTTTCACCGAGGACGCGGATCGGCTCGCGCATGTGCTCGGGACCCGTGGAGCAGTTGAGCCCGATGACGTCGATGCCCATGCCTTCGAGGATGGCCAGCGCAGCGTTGACGTCGGTGCCGAGCAGCATGCGCCCGGTCGTGTCGAGCGTGACCTGGGCCTGGATCGGCAAATAGACCTGTGTCTCGTCAAAGGCTTTATGAATGCCCCGGATCGCGGCTTTGACTTCGAGGATGTCCTGCGAGGTTTCGATCAGCAGCACGTCCACGCCGCCGCGGATCAGGCCGATCGCCTGCTCGCGGAACACTTCGGCCAGGTCATCGAAGGTGACATCCGAAAGCTGCGGATCGTTCGCAGAGGGAAGTTTGCCCGAGGGGCCGATGGAACCCGCCACAAAACGCGGCTGACCTGTTTTCTCAGCATATTCATTCGCCAGCCTTCGTGCCAGGCGCGCCGCGGTTTCGTTGATCTCGATGACGCGCTCACCCAGTTTATATTCCGCCATTGTGATGCGGTTGGAGCGGAACGTGTTCGTCTCGAGCACGTCCACACCGACCTCGAGGAACGAGCGATGGACCTTTTCCACGGCTTCGGGGTACGAGATGACGAGGTAATCGTTGCAGCCATTGTATTGCTCGCCGCCGAAATGCTCGGCAGTCAGGTTTTGTACCTGTAAGCTGGTGCCCATCGCCCCGTCATACACGAGGACTTTCTTTTCGAGGGCTTCAAGGTATTTTCTATTTGTGTATTTTCGATTCATATTGCTCCTGATTTCCATTTATAAATCTTGACAATTCAATTTGCTTATGCTATTATTCCTGTTGAATAATACCGTAGGGATAGTAGTGGAGTTGAAAATGACAGGTAACGACATTAGTGACCTGCTCGCCAAGTGGGAAGAGAGTTACAAAAAGGGCTTGTTGTCATTTTGGATTCTCCTGCTCCTCTACGAGCGACCTTCCTATCCTTACGAAATGAGCGCCGAGGTGGCGAAGATCAGCCAGGGCACGATTTCGGTGGACGATAATAGCATATATCGTGCCCTGAATCGCTTCGAGTCTGTAGAAATTGTCAAAAGCGAGCTTCAACAGTCCAGCACCGGCCCACAACGAAGATATTACAGCCTCACAAGTCGGGGGAAAGTATTGCTGACTGAGTTCATCCAACGCAATATTCAAGTTTTTGAAACTCCTTCTGTCTCTCAACGAATTTCTACTGTCCTTCAGAATTCCAGCCAAGTTAAGTAAAGAGGAATTATGGACTCTGAACAGCTTGAAAAGCAACTTCAAATCTGGAATCGTTTTATGTATATAGCCATCGGAGCGTCAGTGACTCTCTTGATTATCAGCCTCGGCCATTATATGAATGGCAGCCGCTGGCCAGACTTTGAGTATTATGCGGGTGGCATGTGGCAGTGGATGCAGCTCGCCACAACCCCGCCGGGGTTTTACCTGCTCTGGGGCAAACATTGGAAAACGCTGTCTTTCCTCGAGAGAAGAAGTACCGTGATTGGATTCTTTATTGCCAGCTGGATCACTTTCCTTTCATTAGGTTTTATCACTACAAATGAGTCTTTGATCGATTTGACCGCTTTCCTTACTTTATGTGCTCTGCTCATAGCATTTGGATATGGCTGGATGCTTAAGAAAAAATCGAATCGGTCGGACGAGATGTTTCCATAAGAGAGGCTCCGCAGCCGGAGCTTAGATTTCCAGCTCTTGCGCATCTTCCAGCGCGGGTTCGACGGACTAACCCACAGGGTGCTTCGCGAAGTCCTGTCTTAGTTCATGAAAGTCGGATAAATCCGACTCGCAACCGCTCAATCACCAAATCACTCAATCGTCTCTGCCTCCTCCAACACAGACCTCGCCCAGGTGGCGATATCCTTACAATACACATCGGCATTCTCCGCACGGACATCCAGGATCGTCTTCGCCCAGATGGTTTTGTCGATGACAGGTTTGCCATCTTTTGATTTGAATTTGAAGGTACGCTTGCCGCTGTCAACGCTATCCTTAACCTGCTGGCGGATCAACGAGGGTGATTTCTTTTCCACGATGAATTCCCTCAGGAGATCACGCTCATACAACCAGCCTTCTTTGCTCATCCGGCTGGAATGCTGGAGCATGAAGGTGGCCACAGTCAGGTTGTGGACAGCACCATAACGCAGGTCGCTGAATTCCAAAGCCAGAAATTCATCGAAGCGTGTCTGGCACAGGTTGTCAGAGGCGCCACATTCGGGGCAATTCATAGTAAAACCTTATCAAAGAACCCGACGACGCGCTGAGTGTAAGCCTGCGCGTCCAGCAAGATTGCCGAGCCATGTTCCGCCTCAGGGAGTTCCCAAAGCTCTTTGGGTTCCTTTGCCGCCCGGAAGAAGTTGCGATTGAAGTAAACACCTTCTACGCCACCGGCGATCAGAAGGAGCGGTCGCGGCGCAACCTTACCAATGATTTCAGTCACGCTTGTATTTTTATCTGCGATCATAAACTCGTAGACGTGATAGTACATCCAATGGAACGGGTAACTGAGTCGGCGGGGTAGGGATGCGGATTCCCATCCGTGGTCATTCAGGGAAGCGGGACCCAGCCCTTCCAACGCGAGCGCCCGAATGCAATCCGTCTTCAAAGCACCGCGCAGGGCTGCCTGGGCGCCCAGCGAAATTCCCAATACACCGATCTTTTGTCCATTCACATCGAGGCGGTGGAGCAGATACTCCACCGCGCCCACCACATCCTCTGCTTCGCGCAATCCATACGTGGACGTGTCGCCGTCGCTGCTGCCGTGGGCGCGCAGATCAACCATGAAGACACCATATCCTACTTTGACAAGCGATTCTGCATACAGCAGCATCCTGTTGCCAGCGCTATGCAAAGGGTGGAGCAGGAGAATGGTGGCATGATTCTTACTGCGCACAAATCGTCCGAACAAAGTCAGTCCATCCTGCGATTTGAAAGTGACCTCCTGGAAGTTCAAACTGGTTTCCGGCAGCCAGCCGAGCCAGCGGAAGGGGTGTGCAAAAACAAACGCTTTCCGTACCGGATTTCGGACGGCCCATAACACCAGAACGACGATCCAATATGCCGGATGTCTTAACGCATAGGCCGCGGTTGCCAGCATCAAGATAATCAGCGACCAGACCAATGCGGAGTCCCGGTAATAGCGCCAGCTTTTTCGGTACATGTTCACACCTTTCGATCAAAATCCTGTGGCAGGCTTGCCAGTCCTGCTTTGGTCATTTTACCTTCTGCTATCATTTTTCTGGCGCGTGCCCTGTTTTTCTCGGTCCAGTTTGACTTTGACCGGCGCGGCGTGAAGCGCGTGACGTAGCGCTCCGCGTCCAGTCCTTTGAACCCGATCGATTCAGTCCAGCCGAAGCACATCGCCTCTTCGACTGCCTCCGCGAGTTTGATCGATGGTTTGCCGGTGGCTTTCCTGTATTGAATCAACCAGATCTCCTTTTTGGTTCTGTGATTCTTTTCCAGCCACTTGCGAAATTCTGCGCGGGTGGTTACATAGAGTGTCTCACCGATTTCCAAGCTTTACCTGGCACCTTTATGAATGGAGGCTGTTCCTTCATTCCAGAGCACTTTTTGTGTAATGCCGCTGATTTTCCACTGAGATCCCTGCTTCGTCAGTTGGAACTCATAGACGCAGTGTGACGTGAATTCCTCCGTCTCTGATTTCCGCCAGACGATCATGGAAGCGCGGCAAGTGGCGCGGCCTGGATCGAGCAGGTGGATCTCGTAGTTGCTGACCAGATGATGTAACTTGAGGTGATCCAGCGTCTCACGTCGTGCCGCGACATAGTCGCTGGCTTTAACCGTCTCCGGCGGCGTGCCGCGCAGATCGCCGTAATCGGTGTACAGCGATGCAGTGAAGCAGGATTCCAGTCCGCTCCAGTCTTTGAGGTCAAAGCTGTTGCTGAAGCGTGCGATCGCTTCCTGAATTTTTACTCTCTCCTCAGTACTCATAAGAACTCCTATTTAACGTCAGCCGGTAACGTTGCGCGTCCGGCGGGTGACATCCTGCCTTCGGCGATCATACGCCGGGCGCGGTCCTTGTTCGTATTGGTCCAGTTCGATTTCGGTCGGCGCGGCGAGAAACGAATGGCGTAGCGTTCCGCGTCCATGCCTTTTTCGAAGCCATCGATCCAGCCGAAGCAGATGGCTTCCTCCACCGCCTCCACATAGTCGATGGATGGTTTCTTTGTGGCTTTCTTGTATTTGACCAGCCAGATCTCTTTCCTGGTCTTGTGATTTTCGATCAGCCACTTGCGAAATTGATCGCGGTCGGTCACATAGAGCGTTTCACCGATTTCCATAGCTAACCTCCATGTCGTTGCGAGACCGAAGCAACTTTGTTTTCTTTTGGAGATCACTGCGCGCCTGTGGCAC
>DASTJG010000473.1:0-5798 GCA_035716785.1 Anaerolineales bacterium | reverse complement strand
GCAAGTGCAGGTGTTGACACGAATGGTTTTAAATTTCGTTTAAATTCGTGGCAAGAATCTCTGAGAGCTTCACTAAAAACTATCTGACTACTCAACTCCCGAACTACCTCAATCCCAACCCCCCACAATTTCTTCATAATTTCCCGACTGGTTCTTTACAGCCGTTTCATATACTTTGGGTGCAAAAAAATGATGGAAAGGCTTTCCTTCCTTGACACCCAAACCAAGAACTTTCTTTTCAACATTCAACCGGAAAACAATCTGGTTCACCGCGGCGATCATTATCCTGGCAACCGTAGGCGGATATGCATATTATGCCAAAACCTCTCTGGCTGCCCAAAGCACAGATAACCCGACCACGCAGACAGAGATCGTCCGCCGTGGAGACCTGGTTGTGTCTGCCAGTGGGTCAGGGACACTGGTCGCCCAAACGGACGCAACGTTTGGCTTTGAGGCAAGCGGACAAGTCACGGATGTTTTTGTAAAGGTCGGCGATCAGGTCGAGGCGGGACAGGTGCTCGCCCGGCTCGACGACACGCTCGCGCAAATGGACTATGTCGAAGCGGAGCAGGCATTGCTGGAACTGTACTCGGCAGCCTCCATCGCCACCGTCCAGCAGGAAATTGGGACAGCGCAGGACACCGAATTCTACGCACGCGAGTGGCTGGAATATCTGCTCAGCGAGGATGTGGTCGAGGCAGAAGAAAACCTTGCCATCGCCGAACAGAAACTTGAGGAAGCCCAGGCAGAAGCAAAAGCTAACCCATCCGAAGCCGCGGAGCAAGCGGCAAAGGAAAAGGAACAGGCAGTCACGTTTCTCAAAGAGAAATTGGATCAAGCCTGGACGTACTATGAGAACGTATATTTGCCGGAAAATTTCGGGGAATATGAAAACATCGCCAGCCCACATCACCCCAATATGGTTCTGGTCACAACGATCGATCCTGTCACAGGAGAGGAAGTGCCGGAAATCAATGGACCATCCATTGCAGATATCGCCATTGCACGGAACAACCTCACACAGGCCCGCGAGACCGTCGAGGAAGATGAAATTTATCTGGAAGTATTGCAGACAGGTGTTATCCCCGAAGGCGCGACCGGTGAAAAGCTGACGACACTTTACGAAGCTCAGCAGGCAGTGGAGGAGGCAGAGCGCGCGCTGCAGGATACACAGTTGCTCGCGCCGGTCAGCGGGACAGTCACGTCACTCAATCTTAGTATCGGTGAGCAGGTGGACAAAGATAATTCATCCGTCATTACCATTTCACAATTGAGCCAGCCGTACACGCTGGATGTCTATCTCGAGGAAGCCGATTGGAACATGGCGCAAATCGGAAACAAAGTGAATGTCACGTTTGACCTGCTCGATGGGCAAACCTTCCCCGGCACCGTGGCACTGGTCTATCCGGTGTTGAGTGAATCCAGGGAGTCAGCGCTTGTGCACATCACCGTGCAACTGGATCAACGCATCAGTCAGGATTTGCCCGCGGGAACGGGAGCAGATGCGGAGGTGATCGGAGGCGAGGCGCGGGGCGTGGTACTGGTCTCTGTCGATGCGCTCCACAAAGCGGATGACGGCAAGACGGTTGTCACCGTCATCCAAAACGGAGGGCAAGTGGAACGGGAAGTCGAGATCGGTTTGCAGAATGACACCTATGCCGAAGTCAAATCGGGGCTCGAAGCAGGCGAGATCGTGGTGACACGGTGAGGAGCACACCAGTGAAAAGAAATGCGAAACGCAGCTTAAATAAATGGCCGATCTTGTTCCTGATCGGTCTGGCAGTTCTCCTCGGTTCAACGATTTTCGCCTACCTGAAAATGCAAACCAGTGAGGAAGAAACTGTCCTGGAAACATCCACCATTGGCACCGGAGACATCATCCTTTCCGCGACTGGACTGGGGAATCTCGCGAACGAGGAAGTCTCGTTCGGCTTCAAGAACAACGGGCAGGTCAGTGAAGTGCTCGTCAGTTTAGGGGACAAGGTGGAAGCGGGGCAAGTGCTGGCTCGGCTGGAAAGCCAAAGACTGGAATTGAAATACAAACAAGCCGAAGCGAATTATGCAGCGTTGACATCCCCTTCTGAGATCGCTGCAGCCAAACAATCCATAGCGGAGGCTCAACAAAGTTTTGACACGGCCCGGGATGATCTGCAATTCTTGATCGGACCGGAGATGTTGGTTGGCGAGGAAGCCGTCGCGCAGGCAGAGCAAGATCTGCAATTGGCAAAAGCCGCAGCAGAGAATGACCCATCGGACGCGAATCAGCAAAAGATCAACGAGGCGGAGGCGGCACTTGCCAAAGCCCGGGAAACTCTGAGCTATGCCTACTATAACTACTCGGACAGTTACACCAAGCAAACATTTACCTATCCGATCCGCAACGACAAAGGCACCACCATCCGCAGGGACCTGATCGCTCCTACTGATGCAGAACTGCTCGCGGGGCGCGCAGCCTATGCCCTTGCCAAGGCGAACCTGAGCGATGCACAGAACTACCTGGATGTATTGCTGGGGAACAAGACTGTCGACGAAGTGCCGGCCAGCAGCGTGACGTCGATTACCGCGGCGAAAAACGCTCTGGACTCCGCCTCAGCCGAGCTCGCGGCGACAGAGCTGGTCGCCCCGGTCAGCGGGACGGTGACCTCCCTCAACTTGAGCGTTGGCGAAAACGTCGGGACAGCGGCGGTCGTTACCCTATCGAACATCGCTCAACCCTACACCTTTGATGTCTATCTCGACGAAACCGATTGGGACACGGCCAAAGTAGGGTATGCCGCCAGCGTGACCTTCGACCTGCTCCCCGATGAAACCTATACCGGGAAAGTAACCCGGGTCTATCCCGGGCTGGATGATTCGACAGGCACGAATATGGTCCACGTTGTTGTGCAGCTGGATCACTCGGTTAGCGTGGATCTGCCCGCCGGTTCCACTGCCAGCGTGGATGTGACCGGCGGCGAAGCGCTGGGGGCCGTCCTCGTGCCGACCTCGGCGTTGAAGGAAGTGGAATCAGAAAAATATATTGTGTACATCATAAAGAACGGTGAGCCTGTCGAACAGGCCGTTGAGATCGGCTTGCAGGACATTCTGTATGCCGAAGTGAAATCGGGCCTGGAAGCGGGCGATGTTGTGCTCACAGACGCAACCGCGCTGGACCAATAACGGATGGCATTCATGACAACCATACAGAAATCGAACAGTAAACGGAGTCCAAAGTCTCCCGACTTTGGAAACCCAACGACAAGAGTCGTTGGACTCCTTACCAGTAAAACCATCCGGGTGATCGCAGTCACCCTGCTGGCAGGTTTGATCGGGGCGGGCTATTTCGGTTACTCACGCATCGTATCGCAAAATTCAACCAGCACAACAGACGAGACGACCCTGCAAACTGCCACCGCGACCGTCGGGGATCTGGTCCTCTATGCCAACGGCACCGGGACGATCATCCCCGCGACCGAATCCAGTTTCGGTTTCAACACCAGCGGACAGGTCAGTGAGATTCACGTCCAGGTCGGCGACAGGGTGGAAGCCGGTCAGGTGCTGGCACAGTTGGATGACACGGAGGCAAAGGTCGAACTGGCAGAAGCGCAGGAGGCGCTGAACCAGTTGACCTCCCCCGCCGCGCTCGCAACGGCGACACAAAGTCTCGCAGAGGCTCAATCCGATTTTGATCTTGCCAAAGAAACACTCGAATTCCTGGTCAGCCCGGAAGTCTTGTACTGGGAGGAGAAGGTTGCCGAGCGTGAGCAGATCCTTGCCGATGCACAGACAGCCGCGCAAACCGATACATCGGATACAGCCAGGCAAAAGGTGACCGAGGCAGAAACATCCCTGGAATATGCACAGGCTCAACTGAAATATTTCAACACGGTCTATGAAGAAACATATGTGATCAAAAACTTTACACAATATAAAACGAGAAGAGGACGCGGCGGCACAAAAAAGTCGCTCATCAAAGTCTGGGATGAAGTGGCCGGTAAGTATGTCGATCTGGTCTACGCACCCACGGAAGGCGAGATCGGCATGGCACGTGCAGACTACGAACTGGCCAAGGCTTCGATCGGAGAAGCGCAGACGTACCTCGATGTGTTGAACGGCGCGGAGATCCCGGAAGGAGCTACAGGCGCGAATCTGGTCACATATATCCAAACCAAACACACACTGGAAACGGCCGAGTACAACCTGAAAGCGACCCAACTCATCGCGCCGATCAGCGGAACAGTCACTGCTCTGGATATCAACGTTGGTGACTACGCAAGTGAAAACTCGGTGATCACCATCTCAAATCTCGATCAGCCGTATTCTCTCGATGCCTATCTGGATGCGGAGGACTGGGGCCAGATACGGGTCGGCTATGAAGTGGAAGTGTCCTTCGACATCATTCCTGACCAATTTTTTACAGGGACAGTGACCAGCGTGTACCCCACCCTCGATACGGAATCGTCCAACTCCGCTCTCGTACACATTACTGCCCGCTTGAATGAGTCGATCCCCTACGAGCTTCCGAATAGTTCCGCCGCCTCTGTGGATGTGATCGGCGGACGGGCGGAGAACGCTGTGCTGGTTCCCGTCGAAGCGCTGCATGAGATTGGCGAAGGGAAACACACCCTGTTCGTGATGGAAAACGGCAAGCTGCGGCTGCGCGTGGTGGAAGTTGGACTGCAAGATCTAACGAAAGCGGAAATTACTTCCGGAGTCGACGCCGGAGATATTGTGACCACCGGTGTGGTCGAGACGAGGTAAGTCAGTTGGTCGAGTAGGGCGAGTGCTTTTCTCGACCATATCGAGACCAGCAGGTTGCAAGAAAACAAAAAATATCCTGAAAAGTGTGGTCTCGACTGCTTGCGTCTCAACCACCGACAAATTATGAAAGAGCAAAAGGATCATGCTATGAAGAAATTTTTATCTGGAAAAATCCGCTGGATTGTGGTGAGCATCGTCATTCTGGCAATCGCCGGAGGGGCGGCCTTCTACTACACCAGCTCGACCCAGGCCGGCACAACCACAGAGGAGACTCCGGTCCAGACGGCCACGGCCTTCCGCGGGGATATTGTGCTCTACGCCAACGGCACCGGCACGCTCGCGCCTGCCAATGAAGTCACCTTCGGATTCGGCGTCAGCGGGCAGGTCACCGAGTTGAACGTCAGGATCGGGGATCAGGTGGAAGCGGGTCAGGTCATCGGGCAGATCGACAACGCCGATGTCCTGGCCTCGTACAAACAGGCCAAACGCAGCGTCGATGACCTGGTAACGCCCGCGTCCATTGCAGAGGCCGAACAAGCTGTTGCCGAGGCGGAGGTGGACATTTACAACGCCAAGCAGGACCTGGAATACCTGATCAGCTCGGATGTCTATTACTGGGAACTGCAAGTGGACTCGGCCGAGGAAACGCTCAAGGCAGCACAGGCCGCTGGAGGGTCCAGCCCGACCACCGAAGAGAAACAGAAGATCGACGATGCCACCAAAGCCCTCAGCCGCGCCCAGACCAATCTTGAAGCCGCACAGCTGAAATACATCAATGAATACGTCCCAGATACGTTCACCTATACCATTACCGATACAGAAGATCTTGATGGAGACCATAACGTCGAGGAAACCTATGAAGAAGTAGTGGCGCCCTCCGCGGCAGAGATCGCGGCGGCCCGCGCCACATACGAGCTGGCCATCGAAACACACAAGGAGACTCAAGCCTATCTCGAGATGCTCAATGGCGCGGCACTGCCGGAAGATGTCCCCGGCAGCAGTTTAACTGAACTGGTCGAAGCGCAGACAGCTTTAACGACCGCAGAAGAAAACCTGAA
>DASTJG010000472.1:0-3511 GCA_035716785.1 Anaerolineales bacterium | reverse complement strand
AACTCTTTACTGCCGCTGTTTTCGCGGAAGATCAGGTCGTCCTTTTGAAAAATTCCTTCCTGACATATGTTAGCCACCAGTTCCAGTTGCGTGGGAGTGAATTGATAGAAAATATCGCTCTGTTTAAGGAAGTTGACGATTGAAGCAGTGGACATGGAGACCTCCAGGTTGTTTTGAGTGTAGCATAAACAAAGTTGAAGCGCAACGCCTCCAGCTACGGGTAGGCCTGATTCAACCAATCGTTCGGATTCACCTGAATACCGTTCACCCAAACTTCCCAATGCAAATGCGCGCCCGTTACCCGGCCGGTTCCGCCCACAACACCGATGACCTGACCTTGCTGAACGGTCTCACCGACATTGACAAGGATTTGCGATTGATGCCAAAAGCCGCTGTAGACTCCCCAGCCATGGTCGATAATGGTCGCGTTGCCTCGTACGGTAAGTGGTGCTGCAAATACCACTACACCCGGCGCAGGAGCAAAAATTTGTAATCCTTCGCCTCCACAAAAATCCAGGCCGGTGTGAAACCCTAGCGTCTCTGAATCCGAGCCGATGACTTTATATGTGCGACGGGTTCCGTAGCGGGATGTAAAACAGTTCGGATCTGTGGCGGGCGAAGTGAAGACGTCTGTCCAATACCGTGTGGGTGTGGATGGAGTTGTGATGGCGATCACATTTTTAAGTTCAGGCTCTGTGACAGCCGGATCGATAAAACTGGGATCGTTCAGTGGAATGTCTTCGCTGGAATAGCCACCCGAAGTGACGAGCAGCATTTGCTGGAAAGATTGTTTGCTTCCATCTGGTAATGTTGCTTCCAATAATAAAGGATACGTACCCGGTTCCGACAACGCGTTAACGCCCTGCAGCGCGACCTGTTCACCGTTTCCCTGGAAAAAGTGAAGCGGCATATCAACAAGCATTCCGGATAGAGAGACACCTTCCTGCGCCCGGACACGGATCACTTCCGTACTGCCCTGGATCAGAGGTAAGGGTTGGATATCTGCGCTCAAAAAGGCGGAGGGTAAGCCGGTGGCATTCGCTTCGCTGGTCCCGGTGGGGGAGTAGAGAACATCCCCGGGTAAAGTATCCCATGTGCCGCTCAGCTTATTTACGGAAGCAAGTGACCATGGATCGCTGCCCTGTTTGACGGCCAACTCCAAGAGAGATTCACCCTTGGCAGCGGTGATGCGGGTTTTCAACGGCTCCTGCTGCGCTTGTGTCGGAATGATCAGGCTGGCGCCCACATAAAGTTCACTGGGGCTCACCAGGCGATTCAATTTCACCAACAGTTCATCGGATACCTGTGTGCGCCTGCTGAGACTACGCAGGTTATCTCCAAAAGGAATGACTTCTGTTTGCAGTATGCCGGTTATACCTTCCAATCCAGGGATGACCAGTTGTTGTCCCACCGCCAGCGCGTTTGGATCAACAGAAGGATTGGCTGCGATCAAATCGTTCACGGTGATGTTGAACCGTACTGCGATACTGTAAAGTGTATCCCCCGATTGCACGATGTATACCGGTCCGCTGGACTGGGCGGAGGCAGGCTGGACGGTGAAACTTACAATAAGTATGAAAAGCAAAAAAATAGAGGAACGTTTAAGCATCCTTGAATTCTACCCCATCCCCGATTTCGAAATCTCCCCATCGTTCGGGATGGATCTCCAATACATATCTGGCTGGCTGTTTTGAGAAGTAGGCCGGTCTCCATGATCTGGCAAGTACCTTGTCCACCACTTGCATGTTGGAGTTGATCCAGATCACGGACAGGTCAAAGGGCACGAAGAGCATGTGGATGGACGAGTCGAGGCGTGAATCACGTGTCCCAACCAGGAGCAGGCCCTCATCAGGCTCGAGGCGGGAACGAAATGTCAATCCGCGCAGCTGTGTAAAAAATGTATCACAGTACTTAATAAGTAATGCCCCCTCGACTGTTCTGTTCCTGTTGTTGATCGCAATGGTTTTGGGCATAGTGAATTCAAAACGAGGCGCCTGCCTCGGTCGCCTCGTTTATGCCTTGGTCTTGTTGATGACTCTCTCGACGCTGTTCATCAAGTCCTGCGGGCTGAACGGCTTGGCGATGTAGTCGTCCACCTTTGCAATGTGCAGACCAAGGACCTTGTCGATGCTCTGCGCCTTTGCCGTGACAACGATGACGGGAATGTTCCTTGTTTTTTCGTCAGCTTTCATTTGCTGATATACTTCCCAACCATCCATGTCAGGCATCATAAGGTCAAGCAAAACAAGATCGGGCAATTCCTGACGGATCATTTTCAACCCCTCTACTCCGCCATGTGCACCTTTCACTTCGAACCCACGGCGACCCAGAATTAATCGGATCAGGTCGATCATTTCAGGCTCGTCTTCGACACACAAAATGCATTTGAGTTTAGCGTTCATTGGGTTACCTGTGTAAAGTTTACCACAAGCGGAGCAGTCCTGCAGGATAAAGTCATCAGAATGAAGATAATAACATGGAACGTCAATGGACTGCGAGCCGCGCTGGTCAAGGAAGCGTTGAAGTGGGTCTGGGAGCAGCAACCCGACATTGTGTGTTTGCAGGAGATCAAAGTCCGTCCGGAGCAACTCAAGGATGGGCAGCGCAACTTCCCCGGCTATGATGTGATCTGGAATCCTGCTGAAAAGCTGGGATACAGCGGCGTGGCGACGTTTTTGCGGCGTCCCTGTCTGGAGTTTCAGCTCGGTATGGATGCTCCGCACTTCGATGTGGAGGGGCGCCTCATTTCCACCCTTCACCCTGGATTCCGCTTGTTCAACGCTTACTTCCCGAGCGGTCAGCGCGGCAGGGAGCGCGTGGAATACAAACTGGATTTTTATGCCCATCTCCTCGCTTTATGTGACCGGCTGCATGCACACGGTCAGAACCTCATCATTACCGGGGATTTCAATACGGCTCATCAGCCTATTGACCTGAAAAACCCGAAACAGAATCAAAAGACCTCCGGCTTTTTACCGGAGGAGCGCGCCTGGGTGCAGAAATTCCTCGATCACGGCTTTGTGGATGTGTACCGACGCCTTTATCCGGACCGTGTCCAATATACCTGGTGGACGTACCGCGCGACTGCCCGCGAGCGGCGCGTCGGCTGGCGCCTCGACTATTTTCTCGTCTCGGAGGCGCTGGCTCCACTTGTGCAGGATGTCGTCATCCATGAGGAAGTGCCGGGCTCGGATCACTGCCCGGTAGAACTAAGGATTGGGTAAGAGCAGGGCAAATTTCAGCATCCAGACCTTCAACTACAGGCGAAGCACGATTTGCTAAGCAAATCGTGTGGACAATCCCGCATGTCGAAGACATGGTCCCCGGGGATCCTGCGTGCTCTTGGCGGGACTTTTAGCGGGAAAAAGGATATATTAGAGAAATATATAAGATTTTCTAACAGGCTATTCTTGCACTGCTCATGTTGGTATAATCTTCCTGGAATTATGATTTGGAGGCAGATTTGAATCCTAGAAATCAGTCATTTGTTGTAACTTTATTGTTGATCATT
>DASTJG010000471.1:0-17865 GCA_035716785.1 Anaerolineales bacterium | reverse complement strand
GTCCATTCGGTCTGCTCCACCTCAACGATTTGCACCTGCTCGGCCGCTACGTTGAGCTGTGTCGCCAGCCACTGTTGGGCAGCTGTCACGGCTTCTGGCGGCACGTCCGGGAGAACAGACGGTATGCCCGGGATCGCGGTGTCGCCTGTAACCGGCACACCAGGGGCGGATGGGGTACACGCAGCCAGCAATAGGATTACCACGCTCATCCCAATATACGTTATTTGTTTTCGTAAGGTCATTTCTTATCCTTTCTCTCTAATTAAAAAGTTCTCTTTGTACTTAGCGCTCGATCAACTCGTCTTTTGTCAGGCGCAGCCGGACACAGTCATCTGAGATCGAGTCGATTTGATCCGGCAGGGCAAAGCGGTCTGAGGCAAACAGCCCGTGGGTATCGATGTGAATGAAGCCGTGACGTAATAATCGGTTGCGCAGAGTTTCGGGCAGCGGCTCATCTGCAAATGCTTTGGCTACATAATCAAGGATGGTTTCGTCGCGCAGTTCAGGGGTGGACGCAGTCGCCGGGCCGCCCCCTCGCTCATTTGTTTCTTCGGATACTTCACCCAGGAAAACCTGTCGCACGGTACCAATCTCGGCGCCGGTGTTGTCGCACACACGCATCCCTTCGTGAACCTGGTTCAGAATCGTGTTGCTCATGCTTTGATCAAAATTAGAGGGTTTCATCAGAGTCTCCTTTCAAAAAATTACGGCAGACAGAAGTTCTGCCTGCCGCCATGTGTTGCAAGGAAAAACACTTCAGCATTTCACCTTACAATCAAATTATAGACACATGTGTAGCACTCTCAATGGGGGAAAAGCGGAGGGGGACGTAGGGAGAAACCCCATTGTTGTAATCAGCCGTTCGCCCCGCCTATACAAAACAGTCCATGCTCATAAGAAACATGGACTGTCTATTTTCTGCCTGGATGTTCACTGGGAGTCTTTATTGCTTGACCTCGTTACTTTCTAATGGTTCTTTCGGCTCTTCCTTTTCATCGCCCTTGATCCCTTCGCGAAACGCTCGGATGCTCTTTCCGACTTCACCGGTGAACTTTGAGATCCTTCCAGGCCCGAACAGAAGGAGAACGATAACCAGGATGATGATCCATTCCCAACCAGCAATACTAAATGGCATAACAACCTCCTCAGGGTGCACACTCGCTCAAGAACTGACTTGCTTCAGAATTTTACTACTTTGTTACATAACAATGTGCGACCTGATTATGAAATGAAGGAAGAATTTAGATTACCACTATTTGAACCTGTGATGAATCCTAATCTTGCTGTTCTTGCTGTGCAGACAACACGGCGGACCTAATTCGGACAATCTGTATAAAGTAACATATGACTGATGGACGTATGACAGTTCTCAGTGGTGTAAAAGGGTTGAATGTGTTATCTGTGAGTAGTATTTCTGGAAATAATAAAAAGGAAGCTCATGAGCACATTGACTATGCCAGGGTTAGAAGAAGCTATCATCGACTTCACCACGTTTTCTAGAGAACCAAGCCAGTTAATTTCCATATTGCAGTATTGCCAGAGTCAAAATGGCTATATATCCAGGGAGGCTGTCAAACAGATTGCCGATTATCTAGACATATCAGAAGCTCATATTTATGGCGTAGCCTCTTTTTATACACAGTTCCGCTTTGAGAAACCCGGAGATCATCAGATCCGGATCTGTTTAGGTACGGCCTGTCATGTTCAGGGGGGAGAAATACTGTCGGAAGAGATTCAAAAGATTATCGGGATACGTCCCGGAGAAATTTCCGAGGATCAGAAATTTGAATTCCATGAAGTTGCCTGTCTGGGCTGCTGCGCGCAGGCCCCGGTGGTCGAAATCGATGGCAGGGTCTACGGGAAGATGACACGCGCGAAATTACAGAAGGTACTGGCAGCATATGAATCAATTTAGTTTGCATCGTGAACAAGCCCTTCAGAAGTGGGACTCGCAAATCGTCCATAGCGACATCCCGGTCATCTACCTGGGCACTGCCTCCTGCGGGATCGCGGCCGGCGCGCTCGATGTTTTAGAGACCATCCAGCAGACTCTGACGGAGCTTGGAAAGCCTGCTCGTATTGTCCAGGTCGGGTGCATTGGTCCCTGTTACCTGGAGCCGATCATGGACATCGCCATGCCGGGCAGTCCGCGCGTCAGCTATACCAACGTCAACTCGCAAAAAGCTAAAAAGATCCTGAAGGCATATTTGAGCGAAGGTGATCTTGCTCCCAAGATGGCAAAAGGTCACTTCGGCGATGATGCATTCTCTGCCAGGACCGGTATCCCAAAATTCTTCGACCTTCCCATGTTGAAGCCTCAGGTGCGAGTGATCCTGAAGAACTGTGGGTTCATCGATCCGGAAGACGGCGACCATTATCTGGCGCAGGATGGATATCAGGGTTTTCTCACAGTCCTGAGAGAGGGGCCGGAGTACGCGCTCGCGGCGTTGAAAGAGTCCGGGCTGCGCGGGCGCGGCGGGGCGGGTTTCCCGGCTTTCAAAAAGTGGGAGCTTTGCCGGAACGCGCAGTGCGAACAGAAGTACGTTGTCTGCAACGCGGACGAAGGCGACCCCGGCGCCTTCATGAATCGCTCGCTGCTCGAAAGCGATCCGCATGCGGTGCTCGAAGGGCTGTTGATCGCCGGATATACCGTCGGCGCGAGCCAGGGCATCATCTACGTGCGGGCAGAATATCCGCTGGCGGTGAAGCGGCTCAAAAACGCGATCGAGCAGATGCGCTCCTATGGGCTGCTGGGCGATGATATTTTAGGTTCAGGTTTTTCTTTTGACATTCGGATCAAAGAGGGAGCCGGCGCGTTTGTCTGTGGTGAGGAAACGGCCTTGATCGCTTCGCTCGAAGGAAAGCGCGGCATGCCCAGACCTCGTCCGCCTTTTCCTTCGGATAAGGGGTACAACGGCTGCCCGACCCTGATCAATAACACGGAAACATTCGGGACTGTTCCGGCGATCATGCGGAATGGTGGAGAGTGGTACCAGCAGTTTGGCGCGCCGGGAAATCATGGTACGAAGACATTTTCACTGGTTGGGAAGGTGAAATATACCGGGTTGATCGAGGTCCCGCTGGGAACACCATTGCGGCAGGTGGTCGAGGAGATCGGAGGCGGAACGGAGATGCCATTCAAAGCTGTCCAAACGGGCGGGCCTTTGGGCGGCTGCCTGGGTCCCTCGCAACTGGATACTCCGATTACCTACGAAGCAATGCGCGATCAGGGCTCGATCATGGGCTCGGGCGGGTTGATCGTCATGGATGAGAGCACCTGCATCGTGGATATGGCCAAGTACTTCATCGGGTTCGCGCTGCGGGAGTCGTGTGGGAACTGTACGCCCTGCCGGATCGGGACGCGCGTGCTCATCGACCGGCTCGAAAAGATCATCCGCGGCGAAGGCGAACTGCACGATCTGGACGTCATGCGCTCCGCCGCCGACACGATGGTCAAGACCTCGCTATGCGGGCTGGGTCAGGCTGCCTCGAACCCAGTGAGCAGCAGCTTGAACTTCTTCCTTTCCGAATATGAAGCTCACGTTCACGATCAATATTGCCAGGCTGGCGTGTGTAAAGGGTTATTCCAGTATGTGATTTCGGCAGACCTGTGTAATGGCTGCGGGGTATGTGTGAGAGCCTGTTCGTCGAACGCGATCCAGGGAAAACTAAAAGAATTGCACACCCTGGATGTGAGTGTGTGCACGCAATGTCATGCCTGTGTCGAAGTTTGTACCAAACATGCCATTCTCCCGGTACCGGTTGAACAGGACCACCTTTTATTTAGCGAGGCGCTGCAATGAGCCTTCAAATTTCCATCGATAGGCGTTCATTATTGGTCGAGAAGGGAAAGACGGTCCTGCAGGCTGCGCGCGAGAATGGGATCGACATCCCCACTCTATGTGATTTCCCCGGGCTGACGAGTCACGGCAGCTGCCGGATGTGCATTGTCGAGATCGCGGGCCGGACAAACACACCGACCGCCTGTACAACTCTGGCAGAAGAGGGAATGGTCGTTCAGACGAACAGCCCGAAAGTACAGGCGCTGCGTATCGAGTTGTTGAAGTTGCTGTTATCAGAGCATCCGTCCAGTTGTTTGTTCTGTCCGGAGAAAACTCACTGCGATGACTGCATGGTGACATTAAGGAAATCCGGTGTCACCACCGGCTGCCGTAATTGTCCTGACGATGGGCAGTGTGAGCTGCAGTCCTTGGTGAGTCGCTTTGGCTTGACCGAAGTGGGCTATCCCGTTCGATATCGTATGCTGCCGGTGCTCAAGAACGATCCATTCTTTGACCGCGATTACAACTTGTGTGTTCTCTGCGAGCGTTGCGTGCGCGTCTGTGAGGAGAATCACTTTTCGAGCATACTGACGTTGACCAGCCGCGGCACCGACACGGTCGTCGGTACCGCGTTCGGACAGACCCATCTGGAGGCTGGCTGCAGCTTCTGCGGGGCGTGCCTGGAAGTTTGTCCCGTCGGAGCGCTGTCGGAAAAGACGCGCAAATGGGATGGCAAGCCCGAGCGCGAAGTATCCACGACCTGCCCTTTCTGCAGCGCGGGCTGCCAGATCAATCTGCTTGTGAAGAACGACATGGTCATCGGCAGTTTACCTGATCATGCCAGTGGCTCCGACATGTTGTGCGTCAAAGGTCGTTTTGGGATCACCGAGCTGGCCAACCATCCCAGGCGATTGGAGCACCCGCAGGTTGTGAACAGGGAGGGCAACTTGCCCGTTTCGTGGGAGCAGGCCATTGAGATCGCCGCCGAAAAGATCTCCGCCTGTGTTCCCGGAAAATACGGGATGGCGATCTCCGCTGATTGCAGCAATGAGACGTTGTATATCGCGCAAAAATTTGTGCATGAAGTTGCGAAGTCAAATCATCTGCTAACATCTTCCACAGTATGGTATGGAGATGGCTTGCAGATCATCCAGCGTCTGCGGGCTTTATCCAAACCTCTTTCTGTTCTATCCGAAGCGGATGTCATCCTGTGCCTGGGGTTCGATGGAAAGTATGCGCAATCAATCGTCGACGTCAAACTTAATCAGGCAAAGAAACGTGGGGCGCGACTGATCACGTTCCATGGCGAGAAACACAGCTTGAGCAAAGCCGCGGATGAGTGGCTGCGGCCGGTAACTGGTGAGGAAGCCGATCTGCTTGAGATGCTGGTGGAGAGCACGCGCGGATCGTCAGTCGCTCCTCAGGTACAACGCGCTGCCAGGCTGCTTTCGGAATCGAAGCGGACTGTTATCCTTTTGGGACCTGCGTTTCTCACTGATCCGGATAACGTATTCCTGCTCAAGATGGTGGAGCGGCTGGTCGCGCAAACAAGTGCGGAACTGATCATGCTCCCGGGCCCAGGGAACCTTGCTGGCGCACTGTGGACAGGGATCACTGCTCCCGCAACAACTACCAGTCTTCAGGATCTCGACGTTCTGCACCTCGTCGGTGAGGCTCTTCCCGCGGACCTGCCAGCCGGACCCTTTATCCTGTACCAGAACATCTATCCATCGGCTCATAGTGTTCCCTCCGGTCTGATTTTGCCCGCGGCTGCTTTTACCGAGGAAGATGGCACGTTCCTGGATCACGCGGGTGAGATGCGCAGTATTCGACGCGCGGTGCAGCCTCCGGGCGAAGCGCTCCCATCCTGGCAGATCCTTTGCCGGATCGCGCAGAAGTTGGGTGTCCCGGGCTTTGACTATGAAAATGCAGAGCAGATCCGGGCGGAGTTCGAAACAATGAATTTCCCCAATGTCGAGCTTGCTGGATCGGATGTCCGCGCAGGTCGGCATGAAGATCATTCCTATATGGGCTTTCCGCTTGGAACGTGGGTGGCGGGATTCCGACTTTTATATCCGGAATGAGAGACAGGATTCTTTATGGCCAAAATTCTTGAAAACAAGATGATCGTCCCGAATATTTGCATGATCACGGTCGTCGCGCCGGAAATTGCCCAGTCGGTCAAAGCGGGCCAGTTCGTGATCGTGAGAGTCGACGAGGATGGCGAACGCATCCCGCTGACGGTTTCAGACTGGGATGTGAAGCAGGGAACGATCACGCTGATTTACCTGATGGTTGGGAAGACCACGCAGAAGCTGGCGACCATGACCCCGAAAGATTCCTTAGCCACAGTGGTTGGTCCTTTGGGAAACCCGATGGAGATCGATCTATTTGGAAAGGTGATCTGCATTGGCGGGTGCTATGGAAATGCAAGCCTCTATCCGATTGCCAGAGCGCTCAAAGAGAAGGGCAACCATGTCACGGTCATCGTCGAGGCGCGTACGTCCAATTTGCTGTACTGGCAGAAGAAGCTCAAAACGGTCAGCGACCGATTGATCTTCATCACCCGGGATGGGTCGCAGGGCATGCGCGGTCACATTGGGAATCTGCAAGCCATCCTTGCCGAACCCGGCGCGCCGCCGGATCGTGTCATTGTCAACGGTTGTAATTATTTGCTAATGCGCGCCGCAGAAGAAACCCGTCCAAAGAACATCAAGACTATCGTCAGCCTGAACACCCTGATGATCGATGGGACGGGCATGTGCGGTGTCTGTCGCCTGACCGTGAATTCGTCCACGAAATTTGCCTGCGTCGATGGGCCTCACTTCGATGCGCATGAGGTCGATTGGGATGAGCTGACTCAACGTAGGAAAGCTTATCTGTCTGAGGAAGCGCAGACGCTGCGCTCCAGTGCGGCTCAAGAATGCTAGTTATTATTTTAGGATGATTGCATGCCAGAAAACGAGAAACCCAAACCAAAGATCGATCTGAACCGCCGGGAGATGCCGAAACAGGAGCATCACATCCGCAGCCACAACTTCTATGAAGTTGCTCTGGGCTATACAGCTGAACTGGCGGTGGAGGAAGCGCGGCGCTGCCTGCAATGCAAGAAACCGTTCTGCGTTGCAGATTGTCCAGTGCAGATCAAGATCCCCGAGTTCATCCAGGCGGTTGCGAACGGTGATTTTGCATCCGGCATTCGTATTCTGAAGGAGAGAAATTCCCTGCCTTCGGTCTGCGGACGGGTTTGCCCTCAAGAGGAGCAGTGTGAAAGTCACTGTGCCCTATCGAAGCGTGGCGGCACGATCGCGGTCGGACGTTTGGAACGCTTTTTAGGCGATTGGGAGGCTGCCCAGGCGGAGGTGGCGTTGCCAGCGCTAGCCGCCTCGACCGGCAAAAAGATTGCCATTATTGGAGGCGGTCCGGCAGGATTAACTGCCGCAGCTGATCTGATCAAAGCCGGACACCGCGTCGTTATCTTCGAGGCGCTGCACAAGATGGGCGGCGTGCTCTATTACGGTATTCCGGAATTCCGGCTTCCCAAAGTAATCGTGGATCGGGAGGTCGATTATCTGCGCCACCTGGGAGTCGAAATGCACACCGATTTTGTGGTGGGCAAGACCCGCTCGATGGATTCCATCCTGGATGAATTCGACGCCGTCTTTGTTGCCACGGGCGCGGGCTTGCCCTGGTTCATGGAGATGCCGGGGAATAACTTGAATGGTGTGTATTCGGCGAATGAATATCTGACCCGCATCAATTTGATGAAGGGGTATGCCTATCCAAACAATGACACGCCGATCAAGCGCCATCAAAAGGTGGCTGTTCTGGGCGGCGGCAATGTTGCCATGGATTGCGCCCGCACGGCACTGCGCCTGGGAGCCGAAGCGACCATCGTCTATCGCCGCTCGCGCACAGAACTTCCGGCTCGTCTGGAAGAAATCGAAAACGCGGAAGAAGAAGGCGTCCAGTTCCGTTACCTGACTCTCCCGACGCGGACTATCGGCGATGATCGTTTTAGTGTGACCGCCATGGAGTGCTTGCAAATGGAGTTGGGCGAGCCGGATGCCTCCGGCAGGCGCAGTCCGGTGGCGATTCCCGGATCTGAGTTTATCCTCCCGTTCGACTCTGTCATCCATGCAATTGGCAACAGTCCCAACCCGTTGATCCCTCAAACGACCTCGGGGCTGACCATAGGCAAGAAGGGGAACATCGTTATCG
The DNA here is from genome assembly GCA_035716785.1 of Anaerolineales bacterium. Lineage (GTDB taxonomy): Bacteria > Chloroflexota > Anaerolineae > Anaerolineales > Villigracilaceae > Defluviilinea. Next base: position 9,862 of record DASTJG010000471.1, on the reverse strand, counting down.
ACCCCGCGACAGGGAAGACCTCCAGAGAGAAGGTTTGGGCTGGCGGTGATATTGCGACCGGCGCGGCAACTGTGATCAGCGCCATGGGCGCGGCCAGAAAAGCCGCTTCTTCCATTCATGAATTTTTGATGTCCTGAGAGGTGTGATATGAAGATGTACATAATCTTAAAAGAAAAGTGTATCGGATGCGGATCCTGCGTCCATTTTTGTACGTGTGGGGCGATTGATTATCTCGATGAGATTTGTGTGATCGATCAGTCAAAGTGCGATGCTTCCTGCGGCGGCAAATGCATCGAGTACTGTCCCATCGATGACACCATCGTTGAAGTGGTGCAGGAAGAAATGTAAGCAGGCAGAGCAGGGGCGCAATCGTAAAACAAAATCCGACAGGTGTGTTTGCTATCGGTGTGTATTTAGAATCCGGCTGTGTTCGTTTGAAAGAAACTATTCTTAAGTCAAGACAATCTGTGGTAATTCAAAAGCATAGATTGTCTTTTTGTTCTGTGTGCGTATCGTCAAGAAGCAACGGTCAACTGCAAATCACCTCTTGTAATAATATATCATCATTGATTATGATCCATGGTAGGCAGTGATAAGTGACTTCCTATCCTTCTCTGAAGGACAAAACAAATCCTTTTCCTGCTCACACAGAAATTTCGATCGATAATAATCGCCTGCCGAGACTGTGAGACCCTGGCTTTTCTGAAATGATTATTTGTGTTACACCAAACCCTGCCATAGATCGCACGATCATTTTGCCTAATTTGGTCGTGGGAAATGTACATCGTGCTCAGAAAAATATTGTAGCCGCGGGCGGCAAAGGGCTGAATGTGGCGCGTGCCATTCGCACACTTGGCGACGAAGCGTTGTGTATGGGGTTCGCGGGCGGACATACCGGACGTTGGCTAGCCGAGCTCGCGCAAAGAGAGGGATTACGTTCATTATGGACTTGGACTGACGCAGAAACGCGCATTTGTACGATCATTGTCCCTCAAAACGTGGATGCTACTGTGATCAATGAACCAGGCATGCCGGTCTCAGCCTCCGATTGGAAACAGCTGCAGCAGGATGTTCAGAAACAAATGTTATCTGCACATACGGTCTGCATAACTGGTAGTCTGCCTCCCAATTCTTCTACTGAGGACTTCCAGAGATTGTTGAGCGCGCTGGTCGATGCGGGTAAGCAGGTCTGGGTGGATACCAGTGGCATGGCGCTGCATACCGCGCTTGCCCATTCGGGTATTTGTATTAAAGTGAATGGGAATGAAATCGGGGAAGCGCTCGGATTCGAAGTACAAGACACGACATCTATTCAGCGTGCGTTGGACGTGCTGGGTGAGCGCGGCTTGACTGCTGCTGTGATCACTCTCGGAGTTGCTGGAGCGTTCCTTGCAACGAAGGAGGGGAGATGGCATGCGCAAGGACCGCGTGTGCGCGTGGTCAGCACAGTGGGGAGCGGGGATTCGTTCCTGGGTGGGCTGACCAACGCCTTAGATCGCGGCAGCGCCTGGACCGAGGCGCTGTGTGACGCTGTCGCAGCCGGGACCGCTAATGCGCTTTCCGTGGGTGCGGGGCAATTTGCATTGCACGAGTTCAACAGTGTTAGGCAGCAAATCCAAATTCGAACCTGGTAATTTTAAAAACGCAATTATTCCTGATGGCTTGCTGGATTGTCGTAGGCAATCTTCACCATTACCGTTGTACCTTTTCCGGGCTTGCTCTCGATCAGGAATTGTCCGCCGATCATTTCTGCTCTTTCGCGCATACTGAAAAGACCCAGGTGACCGGTGTCTGGAACTTTCTCCGGGTCAAATCCGGTTCCATCGTCTGCAATCATCACAATCAGTTTTTTATCACGCACAGTGAGAGTCATGTCTACGCGCGATGCCTGTGCGTGGCGCACGATGTTGGTCAATGCCTCCTGGGCAATACGGTATAGTTCTGTTTCTATGTTAGCAGGCAGGCGTTCTTGAAATTCCCCAGATTCAAAACCGGTCTCTAACTTATATCTTTCTCCAATTGATTCCAGGTGCTGGCGCAGTGCTGGGACCAGACCCAGATGATCGAGGCTGGCAGGGCGTAGCGCCAGCGCCACGTTGCGCAGGCTTTCGCTGATCGCGTTCAGCGTCTTTTCCATGTCCGCGACTTTCTTTAGGACCGCCTGGGGTTGATAGGCCTGGGACTCCAAAGTGACCAGATCGAGCCTCAATAAGGTCAACAATTGACCAACCTCGTCATGCAGCTCGCGTGAGATGTAAAGCCGCTCATTCTCCTGGATTTCCACCAACCGGCGGGAGAGAGTGCGCAGACGTTCCTCCGTCGCTTTTTGTTGAGCTTGGGCCCGTACACGTTCAGTAACATCGAGTAAGCTGAGTACAATGCCCTCCACTGCTCCATCGAGTCCCATAACGGGTTGTACACTCCAATCCCAATATGTCACACCTCGTTCCGGGTGTTCAGGATATTCGAAAGGTTTCTCATAGACCGAGAAGGGGATTCCCGTCGCGACCACCCGCTGGAAAATTTCCTGGTTTTCAGTATTTGGGTATAACTCGAAGTGGCTCTTGCCTACGAAAAATTCACGCGGGCGTCCATCTGCTTTGGCATAGGCATTGTTGACCCGAATAAAATTGAAGTTGCGATCCATATAGGCAATATGGACATCGATGCTGTCGAAAAATCGATTCTGGAGCTCTGTCGCCCGGACGAGCTCCTGCATTGCCTGCTTACGTGCCGTGATATCCTTGCTGTAAAGGAAGGCGAGACCCAGTTCGGGCGCGCCGCGTACGCTCCAGGATAGAAAGCGTTCGCCAAGTTGGGTCTCATAGACTCGTTCGGTCGTTCCCGCGGCAATGCATGCTTGCAAATCCAGTTCGTGCAGATCTGGAATTACCTTGGTTAAATGCACGCCAACAGAAAATCCCATTTGAGCCGCGGCCGGATTGATCTTTCTAATCAGCCCAGTCTTATCCACCTGTAATACCCCGTCAGGATTCAGGGTAGGGAACAGCACCAACTCACGGAGTTGCGCCTCTGTACGTTTCTGTTCCGTAACGTCCATACCCATTTCCAGGATCATGGTCGAGCCATTGGTATCTCTAAAGGGGAAATCGTAGACATCGTAGATGTGTCCATCTGGTCCCGTCCATTCCCATCTGCCAGGCTCCATCGTTTGCAAAACTTTGTAGGTCTCACAAACTTCGCATGACTGACTGTGCTCAAAGAGATATTCGTAACATCGCCGCCCATGCGCCTCGCCGAAGCGTTCCCGGAAAAACCGATTCGCAAACGTTACGTGATAATCGGGTGTCAAAAGCACCAGGTAGCCTGGCAATGCTTCGAGAATATCATTCAAGCGTTGCTCTTCTACTGGATGACTGGGTGTAGCGTGCGGCAGGGATGATTTGGGGTTCATTGGCAGATGTTCTTTCGTTCGAGAAGTTTATAGCTTTGCCTGTGTAATCCTGCTGGAAGACTTTTCATATCTATCATAATCTTCATTTTGAAGATGTGCAAATCTCGGCTGGGCATCGAATCCAGGAAAAGAATGTCTTGGAAAGTTTTGAAGTAATTCACACAAATGTAAAGATTACTGGTAAAGAGAATTGCGGATCCTCTGGCGAGTGGACTGCCCGGCGATCGTTTGGTTGAAGAACGAACCGTCCGGATGGTATTGGGGTTAAATTGTAAGACAAACGTACTCCGAAATGATGACATTTGTAATTTGATTGCAAACGAGATTTGCTATACCGTTATTTTAGTCCTTGTACAGCAGTTTTCTCAAAGAAATACGGTAAAATCCGATAAACGCAAAAACTACCTCGTAAAACACCCAAAAAATCGCCCACATGAGAAAATACATTGACCAGGCTGGTTGCAATGGTATCAAGGGAGAAGGAGGTGTGTATCGTGTGATTGACACGCGCGCTGGTCGCGCGTTTTCGTTTAAGTTGGAAGCAGGAAAGAAACAACATAGCCAAACATAAATCCATTCGGAGGAACAGAGATGACAGTTAAAGAACAACCGATTGCCGGTTACCTTCCGGCTGATACACCTCCCTGGGGAGCCATGCTCAGCCTGGCATTCCAGCAGGTACTGACCATGTTCCCGGCCACTGTATTGGTCGCCATTCTCACTAAATTCGATGTGGGCGTCACATTGCTGGCCAGCGGTATAGGGACGATCGTTGCCTTGCTCGTTTCGAGCCGTCGTATCCCGATGTATTACGGTTCGAGTTTCAGCTACATCAGTGTAGTCATCACCGCAATGACCTTGTACGCAAACGACTGCTTTGCTGACCCGACGACATTCTACTGCCCGGAAGGCGTGCGCCTCGTGCAGGTCGGTATCATTGGCACGGCCGTCGTGGAGATCCTGATCGGCTTGCTGATCATGCGTGTTGGCAAGGCAGCATTGGATAGGGTTCTGCCACCTGTCATTACGGGCAGTGTTGCCGTGGTGATTGGCGTTGCCCTGGCAGGCGCGGCGTTGAACATGGCTGGTGCGAACTGGTTGGTCGCAATGATTACACTGATTGTGACCATCGCCTTCTCCGTCTACTTGCAGGGAAAGGGATTGATCGGTATGCTGCCGATCCTTTTGGGAGCGGTCGTGGGGTACCTCGTTGCTATCCCCATGGGATTGGTAAATTTTGCCCCGGTCGCGGATGCTGCCTGGCTGCGGATGCCTAACATCACCTTCCCGGCTTTTGGAGATCCCAATGCCTGGGCGATTGTGGTCAGTATCTCGCTGATCGCCATTGCTACGATCCCCGAGAGCACAGCCCACCTGTATCAGATGAGTTTGTATATCGATGCGCTGGCGAAGGAATTGGGCAAGCCGCCAATCGAGATCAAGAAGCTCATCGGGCTCAACCTGATCGCGGACGGTGCCGATGACATCGTTGTGGGTATGCTGGGCGGGTGTGCCGGCACCAACTACGGTGAAAATAACAGCCTGATGGCAATCACGCGCAACTATTCCGTCCCGGTGTTGATGGCTGCTGGAGTGATCGCGATCCTGCTGGGCTTTGTTGGAAAACTGGCTGCACTGGTCAATACGATCCCGGTGGCTGTGACTGGCGGGCTTGCCATCTACTTGTTCGGCGTGATTGGTATGCAGGGTATTGCTCTTATTCAATCTGAGAAGGTCAACCTGTTCGAGCCGCGCCAACTGGCAGTCGGCGCCACCATCCTCATCACGGGTATTGGCGGCAACCTCGCTTTGCCGAACGGACTTTTTCCGTTCAATATCCCGGTCATCTTCCCGAATGGTATTCCGGCAATCGTGTTTTCTGCCATTCTCGGTATACTCCTGAATTTGCTTTTCCTGCTAATCCCTCCGTCGCTCTTTGGTGTAAAGGAGCGAGAAAATATCAACGTGTAGTGATCGAAGACTGCCAGCCTGTCCACATAGGCTGGCAGTCCTAATTTTCGGGCCGGTGGTCTACACATCCGGCTGCGGTTCAATTGGAAAGGAAATCGTAAAACTTGCGAGGTGATTTCCATGAGATTAGATACTCATCCGACGCTCCCTGAATTCGAATATGTGCGGCCAGCCACCTTGGCCGAAGCCAGTGATTTTTTATCGCAACATCCCGATACCGCGCGTCCGCTCCTCGGAGGGACGGACGTTTTTGTCCGTATGCGGGATGGATTTGTGAAGCCTGAATTTCTGGTTGATGTCAAAAATCTGAATGGCACCAGCGAACTGCGCTTCGACTCGCAGGCGGGGTTGACAGTCGGCGCGGCGGTCAACATGAATCGCGTGATTGCTTCTCCCGATGTCCAGGCGCATTATCCACTTTTGGCGGAAGCTTGCCGTTCCGTTGCCAGCTATCAACTGCGCACCCGCGCGACCATCGTCGGCAATATCTGCAATGCCTCTCCCGCTGGAGATACGATCGGGGCATGCCTGGTCTTCGGTGGAGTACTACACATCCACGGTGTCGGCGGACCTCGCCAGGAACCTTTATCGATGTTCTTCCGCGGACCTGGCAAGACCACATTGAAACCCGGCGATATCGTCACGGCCATCCGTTTTCCCATCCCACCCAAAGGTTGTGCAGGCAAATATATCAAGTTGGGTCGCAACCAATTAAGTGATTTGTCCATCGTCGGGGTGACAGCACTGGGATGTAAAGACTCGACCTGCTCATCCGGTTATCGTTTCCGTCTCGCGCTGGCTTCCGTTGCGCCAGTGCCGCTCATGCCGACGGAGGTCGAAACGTATCTGGCGAATAACCCGATCACGCCGGACGCCATCCAGGAGGCTGCCCGGCTGGCTTATGAAGCCTGCTCACCGATCGACGATGTACGCGGCAGCGCACGTTACCGCAAACAAATGGTCAGGAATTTATCGGCAAAAGCCTTGACCGAAGTTTGGAAGAAACTGGGTTGAGATTTTGGAGGAACTATGGCGTTCCATAAAATAAATGTCACGATCAACGGTGGGCTGGAACAAGCCGTTGTGCCCTCGAACATGACGCTCATGCAGATGCTGCGCGAGAGCCTGGCATTGACCGGTACGAAAAACGGCTGCTCTGCCGGCGAATGCGGCGCCTGCACAGTCCTGCTGAATGGGGAACCTGTCAACAGCTGCATGGTGCTGGCTGTCGAATGTGACGGTGCAAAGATCGTCACCGTGGAGGGATTAGCAAGCGACAAGCAGCTTGATCCGCTCCAGGAAGCGATCATCCAGGCTGGCGGCGTCCAGTGCGGATTTTGCACGCCCGGGATCCTGATCTCGGCGCGTGCCCTGCTCGACCGGAATCCCAATCCGGGCGAGGATGAAATCCGCGAAGCCCTGGTTGGAAATTTGTGTCGTTGTACCGGTTATGTCCGCATTATCGAGGGGGTCAGGGCCGCAGCTAAAGTGCAACTGGCGCAGGCTTGACTGTGACCTTTCCTCTTTCTTCTATCCATAAGGAGAACACTTATGGCCGAACCTAAAGTTCAAAATAGTCCGAGTCCCGTTGGCGAGAACAAGACCCGCATCGATGCGCGTGAGAAAGTGACTGGCGCGGCAGTCTTCGCCGATGATATTCAGTTTGGGAACTCCTTGTTGTATGCGCGTATAAAGCGAAGTCCGCACCCACACGCTCTGATCAAGAAAATAAATAGTGAAAAAGCACTTGCCTTGCCCGGTGTGAAAGCAATTGTCACCGGCGAGGATTTCTCCGGGTATATTGGGCTGTATCTGAAAGACCGGCACATCTTCTGCCGTGAGCGCGTTCGATATGTTGGCGATCCCGTTGTCGGCGTGGCAGCTGTCAGTGAGGAAATTGCCGAAAAAGCCCTCGACTTGATCGAAGTCGAATACGAGGTTCTGGAACCGGTCCTCGATCCTGAATTTGGCGCAACTCCCGAAGCGCCGCTTCTTCATCCCGACCTGGGGCAGTATGCGGTTGCCAACTTCATTTTCCCCCAGCCGGGGACGAACATCTCCAATCATTTCAAAATTCGCAAAGGCGATGTGGAGGGCGCCTGGGATAAGTGCGCCGCAATCATCGAGCGGAAATATCGGATCCCTCACATTCAACATGTGCCGATTGAACCACATGCCGCTGTTGCCAAAGTGGACGAGTCGGGCGAGATCACGCTGTGGGGCAGTTCACAGTCGCCGTTCGCGCAGCGCAATCTCATTGCCCAATCACTGGGAATATCCCAGAGCAAAATGCGAGTCATTGCGCCCTATGTCGGCGGCGGCTTCGGCTGCAAAGCTGGTGTGAGCATGGAATCCCTGGCGGTTGCAATTGCCACCAAAGTAAAGGGGCGTCCTGTAAAACTGCTCCTGACGCGCGAAGAGGAGTTCTTCACGGCTTTTGTGCGCCAGGGACTGGTGTCTTATCTCAAAATGGGTTGCGACGAAAAGGGCCGGCTTCTGGCAATGGAGAGTACATTCTATTGGGACGGCGGGGCGTACACAGAATATGGCGTTAATATCACACGCGCCGCTGGCTATAGCAGCAGCGGTCCTTATGAAATACCCAATATCAAGACCGACAGTTATTGCATCTATACCAATCATCCGGTTGGCGGCGCGATGCGCGGATTTGGGATGCCTGAGATGCACGCCGGACTGGAACAGTGTATCGATGAACTCGCCCTGCAGATCGGAATGGACGCGGTCGAGTTTCGAAAACTTAATTGCTTGAAAACAGGCAGCATCCTCGTGACCGGCAGTAAAATGCACGCTACCGGCTTGCCACAGTGCATCGAGAAGACCGCCGAAGCCATCGGCTGGGGAAAGAAAGCCCCGCCGAGCGCGCCCAACAAGCGCCGCGGCAAAGGAATTGCCCTGATGTGGAAAGCGCCAGCCATGCCTCCAAATGCTGGCTCAAGTGCCTGGGTTGAATTAGCCGAAGATGGCACAGTCAATGTGGGCGTTGGCGGACAGGAGATTGGGCAGGGTGTCTTTACTGTTGCCGCCCAAATGGCCGCGGCCGCGCTCGGCGTCCCCTATGAATCAGTGCGCATCGCGACGCCGGTCGATACGCGCTACAGTCCATATGAATGGCAGACTGTCGCCAGCCGACTCACCTGGAGCATGGGGAATGCCGTTGTCAACGCCGCCAAAGATGCAAAACGTCAGATTCTGGATACGGTGGCAGAAGCCTGGGAGGAGCCGGTTGAGGATTTGGATATTGTCAACGGCGTGGTGATTTCCTATAAGAGCGAGAAGGAAATTCCTCTGAAAAATCTTGTCGTTTATGGCTTGCCCAAGCCGGACGGACAGGGCTGGATGGGAGGACCGGTCGTTGGACGCGGCAATTTCATGCCCACCTATGTCACTGGCCTGGATGCTGAAACCGGGCAGGGCGAACGCGCCGTCGTCCATTACACCACCGGCGCGCAGGCTGTCGAAGTGGAAGTGGATTTGGATACGGGGCGTATCGAGATCATCAGGGGCGTCTCCACCTTTGACGTTGGCAAGGCCATCAACCCGGAACTGGTCAAAGCACAAATGGAAGGCGGCTTCGTTCAGGGCATGAGTTCGGCGCTATTCGAAAGCCTTCAATTGAAGGATGGGGTAGTGAAGAATCCCAGTTTTGTTGATTATCGCATCGCGACCTCTTCCGATACTCCCAAAGATTTGCAAGCCTACATTGTCGAAGTCGCGCAGGATGATGGTCCCTGGGGTGCGCGCGGCATCGGTGAGCATTCGATGGTGCCCACCATCCCCGCGATCGCCAACGCTATTTACGATGCCGTCGGCGTCCGTTTGGAGGGTCCACCCTTCACGGCGGAAAAAGTCTATCTCGCCATGCTGGATGCCGGGATTGTAAAATGACCGTCAAAACTTTGATCAAGACGAGCGAATATCACGATTCGGTCAGCCTGATGCTGGTGGCGCGTGAACTCTCCAAGGTGGATGGTGTCAGCGATGCCGCTGTCGTGATGGGGACGGATGCGAACAAATCCATTCTGACCGATGCCGGTCTGCTCACCGAGGAAGCCAAAGCTGCATCTCCGAATGACCTGGTGATCGCTGTGGCTTCCTCAAGTGAGGCTGCTGCGGAGGATGCTCTGCAAAAGGCGGAAGTTCTATTAAAGAAGAAAGCTTCATCTGCCGAGACCGGTGAATTCAAACCCAAGACCATTCGCGGCGCCGTGTCCACCAACCCTGTGGCAAACGTGGCTGTTATTTCAGTGGCCGGTCGCTATGCCACGGATGAAGCCTGGGACGCGTTGTCGCACGGGCTGCATGTTCTGCTTTTCAGCGACAACGTCTCGCTCGAAGATGAGATCGCTTTGAAAAAGTACGCCCGTGACCAGGGACTCTTATTGATGGGTCCCGGCGCGGGCACGACGATTCTCAACAATGTCGCCCTCGGTTTTGCAAACGTACTCCCGCGCGGCC